>NZ_JBEYJA010000008.1:0-231735 GCF_040703815.1 Streptomyces sp. NPDC006743
CGTGCCCGCACGGGCGTGCGGGCACGGCGCGCTTCCTTGTGTCAGCGGTGGGTTGGTGGTGTGTCAACGCTGGTGGGTACGGCCCCGGCGTGCCACGCCGATCGTCAGTCCCATGGCCGCCAGACCGAGTGCGGCGGTCACCGCACCGACCCAGCAGTTGTTCCAGATGATGCCCGCCCGCGCGCCGTGTGTGAGGGTGACCACCCACGGGGAGATGAACAGCCACACGCCGAGCGGCACGAGCGCCCACGCCAGCCGGAACATGCGTTCCGGGGCCAGCGCCAGGCCGAGCCCGATCACGCCGATGGTGATGCCGACGATCAGGTTGTTGACGGTGATGGCGGGCTGGATCGCGAAGTGCACGACCCACGGTGAGATCGCGGCGTAGAGGCCGGCCAGGACGACCAGGCCTTCTATGGCGATCGCCGGGGCGCTCGATGCGGTGCGCTCGAGCCGTTCCCGCATCTCCGCCATCTCGGGATGCGAGCCCATCATCTCCGGATGGGCGCCCACGTCACTGGAGCGATGTGGATACGACATTTCTGTCGTCTCCTCTCCAAAAGGGGGTTCCTTTGCCTTATGCAAGGGTTCCCCCGTAGGAGTGACTTATGCACCTTTTATCCCGAATTCTCGGCCGAGGGTGATGACGGGACCCTCACCGCGCGGCCGCGGCGGTCAGCCGTCCTGACGCCCCACGTAGGCGAGCACCATGCCGATCAGGCCGACCGCGAGAAGACCGATGCCGATCATGAAGAGCCAGAACCCGTAGATGATGCCGAGGGCGCAGATGGTGACCGCCGCCGCGGTGATGACGGGGTGCCCGCTGTGCGGCGGGAAGAAGTCGACCCGGCCGCTGCGCTCGTGGATCTCACCCGTCGGCCGGTCCTCGGGGCGTTCGCCCTTGCGCCGGTGGTTGACGAGGCAGAAGAAGGCGATCACGGACGCCATGAAGCAGGACACCGTCAGGGCGGCGACGCCCGCCGGCTCCCGCGCGAACCAGATGTAGGCCACGTCGGTGAGCAGGAAGAACACGGCCACCCCGGCGAAGAGGTAGGTCTCGGATTTCATTCGCTCTGCGTCCCCAGGGTGTCGGGTGTGGGCTCCACGGTTCCGTGCCCGGACGCCGGCAACTCCCGCATCATGTCCGGATGGTGCAGGTCGAAGGCGGGGGAGTCGGACCGGATGCGGGGCAGTGCGGTGAAGTTGTGCCGGGGCGGGGGACAGGACGTCGCCCACTCCAGCGAGCGGCCGAACCCCCACGGGTCGTCCACCTCCACCCGCGCCCCGTCCCGGCTCGTCCTCCACACGTTGTACAGGAACGGCAGCGTGGACAGGCCGATCAGGAAGGCGCCGATCGAGGACACGGTGTTCAGCGCCGTGAACCCGTCCGCCGCGAGGTAGTCGGCGTAGCGCCGGGGCATCCCCATCTCGCCGAGCCAGTGCTGGACGAGGAAGGTCGTCTGGAAGCCGACGAACAGCGTCCAGAAGTGGATCCTGCCGAGCCGCTCGTCCAGCAGCGTGCCCGTGATCTTGGGCCACCAGAAGTAGAGCCCGCCGAACGTCGCGAAGACGATCGTCCCGAAGAGCACGTAGTGCAGGTGGGCCACGATGAAGTAGCTGTCGGTGAGGTGGAAGTCGAGCGGCGGGGAGGCGATGAGGACGCCGCTGAGGCCGCCGAGCAGGAAGGTGACCATGAACCCCAACGACCACAGCATCGGCGTCTCGAAGGAGAGACTGCCCTTCCACATGGTGCCGATCCAGTTGAAGAACTTCACCCCCGTGGGAATGGCGATCAGGAACGACAGCAGGGAGAAGAACGGCAGCAGCACCCCGCCGGTGGCGAACATGTGGTGGGCCCACACCGTGGCCGACAGCATGGTGATCGCGATCGTCGCCCCCACCATGCCGACGTAGCCGAAGACCGGTTTGCGGCTGAAGACCGGGATGATCTCCGTGACCACGCCGAAGAACGGCAGCGCCACGATGTAGACCTCCGGGTGGCCGAAGAACCAGAACAGGTGCTGCCACAGCAGGGAGCCGCCGTTGGCGGGATCGTAGATGTGCGCGCCGAACTTGCGGTCGGCCTCCAGCGCCAGCAGCAGCGCCGTGAACACCGGGAAGGCCAGCAGCGCCAGGATCGAGGTGAACAGCACGTTCCAGGTGAAGATCGGCATCCGGAACATCGTCATGCCCGGCGCCCGCAGGCACAGGATCGTGGCGATGAAGTTGACGGCGCCGAGCGTGGTGCTCAGACCCGCGATCGCCAGGCCCAGGGCCCACAGGTCACCGCCGTGCCCCGGGCTGTGCTCGGCGCTGTTGAGCGGGGCGTAGGCGAACCAGCCGAACGGCGCCGCGCCCTCGTCGACCAGGAAACCGGACAGCACCGTGAGCCCGCCGAACAGGAAGAACCAGTAGGTCAGCGCGTTGAGCCGGGGGAAGGCGACATCGGGGGCGCCGATCTGCAGCGGCATGATCGCGTTGGAGAACCCGGCGAACGTGGGGGTGGCGAACAGCAGCATCATGATCGTGCCGTGCATGGTGAACAGCTGGTTGTACTGGTTCTCGTCCAGGAACTGCAGTCCCGGGCGCGCCAGCTCGGCCCGCATCAGCATCGCCATGATGCCCGCGGCCAGGAAGAAGCCGAACGAGGTGACCAGGTACAGGTGGCCGATCTTCTTGTGGTCGGTCGTGGTCAGGTAGTCCCGGATCCGTTCACCGGTGCTGGGCCGGGCCGGACGCGGGTTCCTGCGCGGCGCCCCCACGCCGGGATGTGTGTGTGACATGAACGCCCTCCACGCGCCTCACGGGGTCCGGTCGGCCGGGCCGTCCAGGGGACGGGCGGGCCCCGGCCCCGAACGCGGCACCGGCTTGGTGTGGATGTACAGCTCGCGCCGGTCGCCGACCGGGGCCCCGGGCGGGAGCGGCAACTGGTGGCGGACGGGGCGGCGGTGGTCGGCGAGCTGGCGCTGCGGGTTGTACACGCGGTTGAACTTCCACAGCATCCGGGCGAAGTTGGTCTGGCCGTGCGCCAGCCGGCCGGCCAGGATCCGGGCCGCGCCGAACGCCGTGCGCAGCCCCAGGTGCTTGCGGTTGATGACGGACTGGGTGCGCACCAGCTCCTCGTAGAAGCGGGGCAGCGGCAGGGTGGTGGGGACCACGGCGTGCTGGATGTCGAACAGGCGGTAGTCCCGGGTGGTGAGCCGCCGGGCCTCCGTGTGCCAGATCTCCGTGCCCGGGTAGGGGGTCATCACCGTCAGGTGCACGATCTCCGGGACGGACAGGGCGAACTCGCGCACCAGACGGAAACGCTCCTCGTCCCAGGCCGGGTCGACGATGAGGTTGATGGCCACGTTGATGCCGAGCCGCCGCGCTGTCTCCAGCGCCCGGAAGTTGTCGTCCGGGTTGACGCGCTTGCGGAACTGGTCCAGGCCCTCGGCGTCCAGGGCCTCCATGCCCAGGAACATGTAGCGCAGGCCCAGCCGCGTCCAGCGCTCGAACACCTCGGTGTTGCGCAGCAGCACGTCGGCGCGGGTCTCCAGGTAGTACTGCTTGCGGACCCGGCGGCGTTCCAGCTCGGCGGCGATGGCGTCACCGTGCTCCGGCCGGATGAAGGCGACGTCGTCGACGATGAAGACGTTCGGCTCGGCGATGGAGGCCAGTTCGTCCGCGGCGGCGCGCGGGCTCGCCTTGCGGTAGCTGCGGCCGTAGAAGGTCCACGCGGAGCAGAAGGAGCAGTCCCAGGGGCAGCCGCGGGTGAACTCGATGGAGGCGCAGGGGTCCAGCTCGCCGATGAAGTAGCGGCGGCGGTGGCGCATCAGGTCCCGGGCCGGGCGCGGTTCGTCGATGCCGTGCATCATGAGCGGCGCCGGGCCGTGTCCCGCGTTGGTGACGATGCCGGGGACCTCCTGGAGGCCGCCGTCGCGCACCGCCCGCAGCAGCGGCGCCATGGCCGGTTCCCCCTCGCCCCGCACGACGGCGTCGACGGCGCCGCCCGACTGGCGCAGGACGTCGTCGGCGACGAAGGAGACGCTGTGCCCGCCGAAGAAGACGAAACACTCCGGCAGCGCCTGCTTGACGGCGCCCGCCAGGCCGATGGCCTCCGGGATGTTCGCCAGGTAGTTCAGCCCGAAACCGACCGCCTGCGGCCGGAAGGAGAGCACGACGCGGCGCAGGTCCCGATGGCGCAGCACCTGGAGGTCGACCACCCGCACCTCGTGCCCGGCGTCACGGGCCGCGGCGGCCACCCGCTCCAGACCGAGCGGCTCCAGCCGGAGGAAGATCTCCGAGTACATCAGGGCACTGGGATGGACGAACAGGACACGCATGGATCACCTCGGGTTCCGCGGCGGGTGCGGGGGAGTGACCGCCCGCCGGTGGGCGTAAACAGGCGTCAGCCGTGTGGCGCAGCGCCCCGTGCGGGCGGGCGCCCGCGCCCCGGCGCCCCACCCGGCCGGCCCGCGCCGCCCGTGGGTGCTGGCATCACGCCTGACCTGTCCGGGAGTCCGCCCGAGGGCGCCGGTGTCGCGCCTCACCTCGTGGGGTGCGCGTCCGACCGTGCCGGCGCCGGGCCTCACCGCTCCGCCAGACGGTCCCGCAGCCGCGCGCAGCTCTGCGAGATCAGCCGGGACACGTGCATCTGGGACAGGCCCACCGCCTGGGCCACCTGCTGCTGCGTCAGCGACTCCAGGAAGTACAGGCACAGCACCCGGCGTTCCCGGGCCGGCAGGGCGCGCAGCACGGCCCGCAGCGCCACCCGGTCGGTGACCCGGTCCAGTGCGGGATCCTCGGCGCCGAGCGTCTCGGCCAGCGGTCCGGCGCGGCCGAACCCGCGCTCCTCGTCCAGCGACGCCGGACGCCGGGCGCCCTCCACCTGGAGCGCCAGCCGGACGTCCTCCCCGGCCATCCCGGTCGCCCGTGCCAGCTCCGCCGCGCTCCCGCCGTCGCCGTGCCCCGAACGGCGCAGCGTCTCCTGGGCCGCCCGCAACCGCCGGTGCTTGTCCTGCAGGGCCCGGGGGACCCGCAGGTCCCACGCGCAGTCGCGCAGATGGCGCCGCACCTCGCCGTCCACGGTCGGCACCGCGTACGACAGGAACGCGTGTCCCCGCCGGGGGTCGAACCGGTCCACCGCCTTCACCAGGCCCATGCAGGCGACCTGGTAGAGGTCCTCCTCGCCCTCGGCGTGCGTGCTGTGCCGGCGCGCGATCCTGCGCGCCATCGGCAGGAACGCGCGGATGGCCTGCTCCCGCAGGGCCGCACGCTGAGGTCCGGGCGGGCAGGAGGCCATCCGGTACACCAGTTCCTGGTCCTCGGACGTGCCGGAGTGCCGGGAGGGCAGGGTGCGGCGGGCACCGCGTCCCGGGACGCTGGTAGAGGTCTGCACGGCGGGTTTCCCATCGGTGGACGGCTGCGCCCGGCGTCCAGGACGGGTCGGGGCAGGCGCACGAGTGCTTCATTCGGACCCGCTGCGCGAGCCGTCCATGCAGGACTTCCCCCGCCTGCCGCGCACGTTCCGCCCCAGGGGTGACCCGCCGGTGTGTCGGCCGGCCCGTTCGACGGCATGCCGGGGGGCCGCCGAGGTGACCGGCACCGCCGTGCCGTTTACGCACCCGGCTCCCGGGTCACACGCAGGACGGCAGAGCCGTCGTCGAAGGAGTCAGCCATGGAGTGCGCGCGGATCGACGCCGTCGACGTCCACGCCTTCGAACTGCCCACCGACGGGCCCGGCGGCACGGAGCAGGACGGCACCCTGGAGTGGGACTCCACCACCATGGTGCTCGTCCGGGTGCACGCGGGCGGCCGGACCGGCCTCGGCTACACCTACGGGGACGTGTCGGTCGCCGCCTTCCTGTCCGGCACCCTCGCCCCGCTGCTGACCGGCCGGGACCCCTCCTCGCCGCCGGCCCTGCGGGAGCTGATGGGCCGGCGGATCCGCAACGCGGGCCGCCCCGGCGTGGGCGCCATGGCGGTCTCCGCCGCCGACATCGCCCTGTGGGACCTCAAGGCCCGGCTGCTGGAACTGCCCCTGGTGCACCTCCTGCCCGCCTACCACGACCGGGTCCCGGTCTACGGCAGCGGCGGCTTCACCAACTACCCCCCGCAGCGCCTTGCCGACCAGCTCGCCGGCTGGGTCGAGCAGGGCATCCCCCGGGTCAAGCTCAAGACGTCCCGCGACCCCGAGAGCGACCCGCGGCGGCTGGCCGCGGTGCGCCGGGCGATCGGGGAGGGCCCCGAACTGTTCACCGATGCCAACGGCGCGCTGGGCCGCAAGGAGGCCCTGTACTGGGCCCGCCGGTTCCACGAGGAGTGGGACGTACGGTGGTTCGAGGAGCCGGTCAGCTCCGCGGACATCGAGGGGCTGCGGAGCCTGCGGGAGCACGGTCCGGCACGGCTGGAGATCACGGCCGGGGAGTACGCCTACACCAGCCGCGACTTCGTCAACCTCGTCGAGGGGGGCGCGGTGGACTGCCTCCAGGCGGACGTCACCCGCTGCGGCGGCATCACCGCGGTCCTGGAGACCGGCGGACTCGCCGCGGCCCGGGACCTCGACCTCTCCGCGCACTGCGCCCCCGCCGTCTCCGCCCACGCCTTCTGCGCCGTGCGGCGGCTGCGGCACCTGGAGTACTTCCACGACCACGTCCGCTTCGAGCACCTCGTGTTCGACGGCACCCTCTCACCCGACGGCGGCGCCCTGCGGCCCGACACGTCCAGGCCCGGCCTCGGCCTGGACGTCAAATGGGCCGACGCCGAACCGCACCGGGTGTACGGGACGCGCCCGGCCCCGGCCTGACCGCCGCCCCGGCCCGACGGCGGACCCGACGGCGGCGCCGCGTACTCGCGTAAGCCGCCATCAAGACGCCCCGGCCCGAACGGCGCCGCCGCCAACTCGCTTACGGGCGGCGGAAACAGTGTGCGAGACTGCGGTGATCGACAGCCCGCCCGATCCACTCGCACGACGGAGTCCGCCATGGCGACCGGAACCCCCGACCTGCCGTCCCCGCAGATCGACACCAGCAAGGCCCATCCGGCCCGGGTGTACGACTGGCTGCTCGGCGGCAAGGACAACTACCCCGTCGACGAGGCCGTCGGCCGCAAGCTGCCTCCCGAGGCCCACCACGCCGCCCGGCAGAACCGCGCCTTCATGAACCGCGCCGCGGCCTGGCTCGCCTCGCGCGGCCTGGACCAGTTCCTCGACGTCGGCACGGGCATCCCGACGGAGCCGAACCTGCACCAGATCGTGCAGCGTGCCGTCCCGACCGCCAAGATCGTGTACACCGACAACGATCCGATCGTGCTGCGGCACGCCGAGGCGCTGCTGGTCAGCCACCCCGACGGGGTCACCGACTACATCGAGGCCGATGTGCGCCGCCCGGCCCAGATCCTCGAACACGCCCGCGAGATACTGGACTTCGGGCGCCCCGTCGTCCTCTCGCTGATCGCGCTGATGCACTTCATCCCCGACGACGAGGTGGCCCACGGCATCGTCCGCGAGCTGCGCGCCGCCCTCCCGTCGGGCAGCTACCTCGTGCTGTCGCACGCCGCCTCGGACCTCTATCCGGAGCTGGCGGAGCAGGTCACCGCCGAGTACGCCAAGGGCGGCATCCGCCTCGGCTTCCGCACCCGCGCGGGAGTCGCGCACTTCTTCGACGGCCTGGAACTCGTCGAGCCCGGCCTGGTGACGGCCACCGAGTGGTTCAAGCAGTCCCCGGCGCCGCGGCCGGAGGGCAGCGGCATCTACGCCGGCGTCGCCCGCGTCCCCTGACGGTGCGGCGGGGCGGCACAGCCGCCCCGGCCGTCAACGGTGATGAACGTCCTCAGAGGGTGAGTCCGGGTCAGCGCGGCGGCTGGTCGGTGCCGGTGCCCCGGTCCTGGTCGCCGAGCTGCTCCCGGAGCCTGTCCTGAGCCGTGTCCACCTGGCCGCGGTACTTGCCCTGGGTGCGTTCGTCGATGTAGTCACCGCCCTTGTCGATCCCCTTGCCGGTCTGCTCCTCGTGCCCCTTGAGCAGCCCCTTGAGCTTGTCCATCATGCTCATCGCGTACTCCTTCACGGCGTGGTTCCCTTCCAGCATGGCCCGCCCGTCCGGGGGACGCATCCGCAGGCGGAGCGGGGGCGAGGGCCGCGGCGGGGGCGGCCGAGGCCCCCGAAGGGGGCCGGGGCACCGCGCCGGAAGGTCCTGTCAGCGCACCCGCTCCTGCCGGTAGGGCACCAGGCGCACCGGTCCGAGGAGCCCGTACGCCTGGCGGGCGGCGGCGCCGAACACGTCGGGCCGGGCGACCCGCAGCCGGTTCAGCAGAGGCGTGGCGACCTCGATCTCCAGTGTGTTGCGGCCGGGGCGCAGCCACGGACCGAGGTCGAGCACCGGGTGCAGCCGGTCCACCGGGTCCAGCGCCCTGCCGTTGACCACGACCCGGCAGGTGTCGCTCACCTGCCCCAGTTCCAGCAGCGCGCCCGTGTCCTCGTCCCAGGAGCCGGGCAGGGACACCGTGGTGCGGTAGCGGCCGACGCCGGCCACGTCGGCGAGGTCCGGGATCTGCGACCAGGGCAGGAGTTCGTCCAGGGCCAGCCGGTGCCGGGTGACGGCGGTGTCCGTCGCGCGGGCCCCGGGCCGCCAGTCCTCCACCTCCAGCTCCCACCGGCCGGGCGTGACCGGAGCGGGCACCGCCGCGAACCGCGTGACGACCGTACGCCCCTGGGAGAGCCGGGTGGTGCGGGTGCCCGCGGTGGCCGACCGGACGACCAGGCCGTCCCCGGTGAACAGCGCCTCGTCGGCGTCGGTGGCCACCACGTGCGGCCGGTCGCCGTGCCGGTCCCCGAAGGACCCCGGCCGGGCCAGGGCGACGATCAGCGTCTCGCCGGGCTCCAGGGCGGCCCGCAGCGTGATCCCGTCGCCGTCCTCCGTGTACCGTGCCAGGCGGACCGCCTTCCCGCTCCACGCGTCCAGCACGTAGGGCACGGTCCCGCGGCCCCGGGTGCGGCGCAGCGTCACCTCGTGGTCGACGCGGGCGACGGGCGGCTTGACGGTCTCGGCGTGCTTGCCGTTGCACAGGTAGTAGAAGTCCGCCTCCTCGGTGGTCCGGTGGGCGTTCAGGAGCGTGGACGGCAGGGCGTGGTGTACGTCGGGCCGCACCCCGAGGCCGGCGAGGGCGTCGCCGACGAGGGCCTTGTCGGCGACCCGCCGTACGTGAGGCAGGGCGAACAGCCGGGCCATCACCTCCCGCAGCGCCGCCGTCTCCCCGGGCGCGGGGACCCCCGGTGTGAGCGCCTGGTCGAAGGCGCCGAGCACCACGGTCGGCAGGCCCGCCTCGGCGAACTCCAGGAGCTTGCGGGCTTGCGCGAGGGCCAGTGTGGGAGAGGAGCCGTAGAAGAAGTCGCCCTCCAGGAACAGGGCCTTGTAGGCCGGGCCGTCCGGGGCGAGCCGGCCGTCCCGCACCGTCGCGTTCGGCAGGTCGAGCAGCGGTCCGCTCAGGAACTGGTGCGTCCAGCCCAGCGGCACCCCGGTGGAGGTGAACCAGGACGCGCCGATCCCGGTGGCCGAGTAGCCGGTCTGCCGGAACACGGCCACGTCCGCCCGGGCCGTACCCGCTTGGAGCACGCGGTGCACGCGCCCCAGGTAACCGGCGACGTCCTCGGCGTGCCGCCACGTGGGCTGGCGCGGTCCCCACGACTCGCCGTAGCCGGGGGTGCCGTTGTAGGGGCTGAACGCGGCGAAGCCGGGCCAGGCGGCGCCCGGCGCGGTGGCGTAGGAGAAGCCGTGCAGGACCGTCTGGTTCACGCCCGCCGCGTACGCCCCGCCCATGGTGCGCAGGATCCGGTCCCAGGTGGTGCTGTACGCCGTCCCGGCGTAGGCGCCTGCCTCGCAGGACAGCACCTGGTGCCCGGCCATGTCCCGGCCGCCGGCCAGGCAGCGGTGGTCGTCCAGGTTCTTGAAGCCGAGCGACTCGCCCTCGGGGATGTCGAGCAGCGCGGCGGAGGCGATGGCGTCGGTCTGCAGACCGTAGGGCTGCGCGCGCAGGGACATGCCCAGGCCGTGCGCCCAGTCGCGCAGCGCGCTCACGTGGTGCCGGTTGAACAGGATTGAGACGGTCTCCCAGAAGTCGTGCCGGATCTGCCGGGTCAGTTCCTCCTCGAAGGCGAAGACCTGGTTGCTCCTGTCCAGCACGATCGCCGGGAGGTACGGCAGGAGCGGCCGGCCGGTGTGCTCCTCGAAGGCCTCGGGCAGGGCGGGCGTCCACTGCAGGCCGTCGGTCTCCAGTTCGATGGAGTCCTCGAAGAAGGCCCCGCCCGCCGCCTTGAGCAACTGCCGGACGGCGGGCGTGAGCAGCTCGCGTTCCCAGTAGCCGGTGATCGCGGCGGTGCCGGCCGGGCTGAAGTGGTCGACGACGTACGCGGCGGGGGAGGTGTGCGGTCCCGACTCCGGCTGCCCGCCGGAGCCGCGCTGCCAGTAGGAGAGCACCACCCAGTCGCCGTCGGCGGGCGCGGTCCAGGTGAGGGTGCCGTCGCTGACCAGGGCGGTCAGGTCGGTCACGGAGCCGGCGTCCAGACCCGTCTCCTTGCGGGTGGAGTTGGCCGGGTTCACCCGGGCCGCCTGCACGGCGAGGAGCCGCTGGCGGGTGACGGAGGACGCGGGCGCGCGGACCGGCGCCGGGACCGGGCCGTCGAAGGTCGCTCCGCCGGCGAGGCCGGCGCGTCCGTGGGCCAGTTCCTTGGCGGCGGCCTCGTCGTCGGGCCGGACGCCGGGGACGGAGGCGGGCCAGCTCGGGCCCAGGGTGATGTCGATGGTCAGCCCACGCCGCGCGGCCCGGCGCAGCGCCGCTTCCACCCCGTCGCGCCAGGGCCGGCTGCCCCAGCCGTGGCGGGCGGTGTCCAGGACGGACTTGTCGCTGATGCTGTGGTGGACGGCGGCGATCTCGGCCCCGCCGAAACCGGCGTCGGCCATCTGGTCGACCTCGCGGGCGACCTCGTCGGGGTCGACCAGCCCGTCCGGCCACCACCAGCGGAACTTGGGGCGTACCGCCCGGGCCGGACGGGCGAACCAGCCGGCGTCCAGCCGTTCGTGTGCCGCGGGGCCGGTGAAGGTGCCCGGCGCAGTGGTGCCCCGCGCCGGGTTCGTCGCCGCGGTGGCCGCCGCCGAGGGGCCCTGGCCGAGCGCGGACAGCGCCCCAGCGCCCAGGCCCGCCGCCAGAACCGTGCGCCGCGCCGTCCCGCCGCGCCGCGATGTGGATTCGTGCATGACTTCCGTCCCCAGCCGTGCGATCGTGGTTGAATCGTTTCAAACACGCTGGACGCGGGAACGCTAAGGCCGCGGCGGTGCCGCAGTCAAGATCCATGACATGGGGCGGAACGGGGCGGGGAAGGGTGCGGCTACCCGGCCGCCGGACGCGTGGGCAGCCGCAACTGGGCGGTGATCTCCTTGCCGGTGTCACGGTCGGTGACGGTCAGACTGCCGCTGAGCGCGCCGACGATCTCCAGTCCGTGGCCGCCTACGCGCCGCCCGTCGCGCGGGCGGGGCCGGGGCGGCAGGGGTGAGGTGTCCCACACGCTGATCCGGACCACTCCGCTCTCCGGCTGCGCTTCCAGGCGCAGCCCGCAGGGGCCGGGGGCGTGCCGTACCGCATTGGTGATCAGCTCGCTGACCACCAGTTGCGCGTCCTGTGCCACGCGGTCGGGGACGTGGGCGCGGCCGGTGACACGGACTCGGTCCAGGAACCTGCCGACGGCTGCCCGTGCCTCCGCGGCGGTGATCGTCCCACTGTCCCAGCGGGCGTCCCAGTGCAGCACGGCGGGCGTGTTCCTGTCCCGGTCCGGCTCATCCGACGCCTTCTGCCTAAGCGGGATGGCCATACGGTTGCCTCAAACTGTCACATTGTGTTACTGCTCTTCCGTCTCTCCGGTTACCCCGCCCCGCACGGAATAGACAGGTTCGTTCGGCGAACCGGTGCGGGACGGGGTGCCGTGTGCGTGTGCCGGAAGGGCGGGTGACGGTGGGGCGACCTACGGGTCGGTCACCAGTAGTGACGGTGACCGGCCACCGCGTGCCCCATGGAGCCCAGCACCCACAGCACCGCGCCGATGACGGCCAGGATGATGCCGATGGTCCACAGGATCGAGATGCCGGTGACGAAACCGACGATGAGCAGAATGACGCCGAGGAGGATCATGGCCGCCTCCTGTAGGGGGTAGTACTTCCTCCACTGTGCACCCAAAAAGCGGCAAGTGGGTATGTACATACGGAAAACTGACCAACTGGTGTCAGTCGGTCATGAGGGGATCTTCCCGGTCTTCTCGTTCGTTCAGGGTTCCCTTCCAGTGGAGGTGCGTCGGTGCGTACAGGACTGCTGCGTTCGGTCGGAGCGGCGACGGCCGTGTACGGAGCCGTGGCGGCGTACCGGCCGAACTGGCTGGCCCGTCCGGTGGGTCTGGTCGACCCGGACGGGACCACCCGGCCGCACACGGCCATGGCCCTGCGCCCGCTGGCGTGGCGCGACGCCGCGAGCGGACTGGCCATGCTGCTCGCGCCCCGCGGCCCGGCCCTGGTCACCGCGACCGCCGTGCGCATCGCCTCCGACCTGGGGGACGCCGTGCTGTTCGGGACGGGTGTCACCGGCCGCGTGCGCCGGGCGGGCACGGTCGTGACCGCGCTGGGCTGGGCCGCCCTCACGGCGGCGGCGCTGGCCGCGAGCCGGGACGTCGGGGCGGCGGACGGGGGCGCCATGGCCGCCGAACGGGGCCGGACGGCGGCCGGCCGGGGTGGGGTGGACGGCGTCCACGGGGACTGAGCCGCTGGTCACGAGGGGTGGCGGTCGCCCTTCGGAGGGGGCGCGGCGCCGAACCGGCCGGGACGACTGCTGAGGGGCGGGGAACGGCCCGCCCGCCGGGCCGTGCCGCGGCGCCGGCGTGGGGCTGTGCCGGGACCCGTAGCTGCTCGGCCGGCTGCGTCGGCGGCTCGGTGCGCAGGACTCGCGCCCAGCACGCGTGGGGTTGAGTCCCGGGCGTCCGCTCGGACGCGGGGCAGGGTGCCGCCGTGGCCCCCGTCGTCCGGCCGCACCGGGCCACGGTGTGGACACACCTGACCGGGTCTCACCCGGAGGCCGGCCTCACCCGCGGCGGATCCTCCTCCGACGGCCGGCGGCCGGCCGGCCTCAACCAGGGGCGGGGCCCCGCCTCGTCGGTGCGCAGGACCGGCGGCCGGGAGATCCAGCCGCCGCGGACACACTTCTGATGGCGGGCGGTCCGGCCGGGGCGCACGCCCGGTGCTTCAAGGCGCCCAGTGACCCGGGCGCGCCGGGTCTTGGCGCGACCGGCGGGCGGGGGAGAGCCTGGCGATCCGGGCGCACGCCCCCATCGGGACGCGCCCGGTTGCCTGGATGGTCCCCGCCGTCCGGGCAACCACGGCCGTCTGGGCGCCCCCCGGCCGGGGTGGACCGGACGGCCGGGGGCCGGGGGCGGCCGGGTGGGTGGGTTCAGCGCACCGGGAAGCCGAAGGAGTAGCCCTGCTGCTTCAGCCAGGGCAGGATCTCGCGCAGGGCTTCCACGGTCTGGGTGCGGTCGCCGCCCGCGTCGTGGAAGAGGACGGTCGGCCCGTTGTGGATCTCCTGCTTGACGGTGGCGACGATGGCCGCGGTGCCGGGCCGCTCGAAGTCCTTGGTGTCCACGTTCCAGCCCAGCGGCCGCATCCCGCGGGACGCGGCGAGCTGACGGCTGTACGGGGTGAACGCCCCGCCCGGCGCGCGGTAGTACATCGGCCGGACGCCGCCGGACGCCTCGGTGATCATCTTCTCGGCGTCCAGGATCTGCTGCGACTGGTAGGCCTGCGACTTGTGGTCCATGGAGGTGTCGTGGGACACCGTGTGGTCGCACAGCCGGTGCCCGGCGGCCAGCACGGCCTTCACCATGTCGGGGTACGCCTTGGCCTGCGTGCCCACCATGCAGAACGTGGCCTTCACCCCGTTCTCCCGCAGCACCTCGAGCACCTTCGGCGTCCAGGTGGGGTCCGGCCCGTCGTCGATCGTGATGTTGACGCCCCGGGCCCCCTTGTCCGAGGAGTGCGCGATGGTCACGTCCACCTTCGCGGCGGAGCCCTGCGCGCCGGCTCCCGCCGCGGACGCGCTCGCCGACGCGTCCCCGTGCGCCTTGCCCCCTCCGGAGGGGTCGGCCTGCGCGGTCCACACCGAGGTCGCCGCGGCCACCGCAGTCACCCCGAGCGCCGCTGCCAGGACCCGTCCGTGCCAACCCCGTCCGCCGCCATGCCGCACCATGTCCCGCCCCGCTTCTCGCAGTCTTCCGTGTTGTCGTGCACTCCAGATGACGACGAAACCGCCGTGCGGGATCCCGCTGTTACGGATCACTGACAATTCCGCGGACGACGTGCGACACTCCGCGGCCTGCGGACGCCTCCTGACGGCCCGTCGGGCGCATCCGCACACCCGTGAGCGCGACGAGTGGCCCGGTTCACATGGCGTGCCGGGAAGGTGACCGACACCATGGTCCTCGTCACCGGCAGGCCGAAGGGATCCAGGATGTTCCGCAAGGTACTGGTCGCCAACCGCGGCGAGATCGCCATTCGCGCGTTCCGCGCCGGATACGAGCTGGGCGCGCGCACCGTCGCCGTCTTCCCCCACGAGGACCGCAACTCGCTGCACCGGCTCAAGGCCGACGAGGCGTACGAGATCGGTGAACCCGGGCACCCGGTGCGGGCCTACCTCTCCGTCGAGGAGATCGTCGCCGCGGCGCTCCGGGCCGGCGCCGACGCCGTCTACCCGGGCTACGGGTTCCTCTCCGAGAACCCGGAGCTGGCGCGTGCCTGCGAGCGGGCCGGGATCACCTTCGTCGGCCCGGACGCCGGCACCCTCGAACTGACCGGGAACAAGGCCCGCGCGGTGGCCGCCGCGCGCGCCGCCGGCGTGCCCGTGCTCAGCTCCTGCGCCCCCTCCACCGACGTCGACGAACTGGTCCGGGCCGCCGGGGACATCGGTTTCCCCGTGTTCGTCAAGGCCGTCGCGGGCGGCGGCGGACGCGGGATGCGACGGGTCGAGGACCCGGCGGCGCTGCGCGAGTCCATCGAGGCCGCCTCCCGCGAGGCGGCCTCCGCGTTCGGGGACGCGACCGTCTTCCTGGAGAAGGCCGTCGTGGAACCCCGTCACATCGAGGTGCAGATCCTCGCCGACGGCACGGGCGAGGTCATCCACCTCTTCGAACGCGACTGTTCGCTCCAGCGCCGCCATCAGAAGGTCATCGAACTCGCCCCCGCCCCGAACCTGGACCCGGCGCTGCGCGAGCGGATCTGCGCCGACGCGGTCCGCTTCGCCCGCGAGATCGGCTACCGCAACGCGGGCACCGTGGAGTTCCTGCTCGACCGCGACGGCAACCACGTCTTCATCGAGATGAACCCGCGCATCCAGGTCGAGCACACCGTGACCGAGGAGGTCACCGACGTCGACCTGGTCCAGGCACAACTGCGCATCGCCGCCGGCGAGACCCTGGCCGACCTCGGACTGTCCCAGGACACGGTACGACTGCGCGGCGCGGCCCTGCAGTGCCGTATCACCACCGAGGACCCGGCCAACGGCTTCCGCCCCGACACCGGCCGCATCAGCGCCTACCGCTCACCGGGCGGCTCGGGCATCCGCCTGGACGGCGGAACCACCCACGCGGGCACGGAGATCAGCGCCCACTTCGACTCCATGCTCGTCAAACTCACCTGCCGGGGAAGGGACTTCAAAGCCGCGGTCGGCCGGGCCCGGCGCGCGGTCGCGGAGTTCCGCATCCGCGGCGTCGCCACCAACATCCCCTTCCTCCAGGCCGTCCTGGACGACCCCGACTTCCAGGCCGGGCGGGTCACCACGTCGTTCATCGAGCAGCGCCCGCACCTGCTCACCGCCCGCTCCTCCGCCGACCGCGGCACCAAGCTCCTGACCTACCTCGCCGACGTCACCGTCAACAAGCCGCACGGGGAGCGGCCCGAGACCGTCGACCCGGTCACCAAACTCCCGCCGCTGCCCGCCGGCGAGCCGCCCGCCGGCTCCCGGCAGCGGCTGGTCGAACTCGGTCCGGAGGGATTCGCCCGGCACCTGCGCGAGTCACCCCTCCTCGGCGTCACCGACACCACCTTCCGCGACGCCCACCAGTCCCTGCTCGCCACGCGGGTGCGCACCAAGGACCTCCTGGCCGTCGCCCCCGTCGTCGCCCGCACCCTGCCCGGCCTGCTCTCCCTGGAGTGCTGGGGCGGCGCCACCTACGACGTCGCGCTGCGCTTCCTCGCCGAGGACCCCTGGGAGCGCCTGGCCGCCCTGCGCGAGGCGGTGCCCAACATCTGCCTGCAGATGCTGCTGCGCGGCCGCAACACCGTCGGGTACACGCCGTACCCGACGGAGGTGACCGACGCCTTCGTACAGGAGGCCGCGGCCACCGGCGTCGACATCTTCCGCATCTTCGACGCCCTCAACGACGTGGGCCAGATGCGGCCGGCCATCGACGCCGTACGCGAGACGGGCACGGCCGTCGCCGAGGTCGCCCTGTGCTACACCGCCGACCTCTCCGACCCCGCCGAGCGCCTGTACACCCTGGACTACTACCTGCGCCTGGCCGAGCAGATCGTCGAGGCGGGCGCGCACGTCCTGGCCGTCAAGGACATGGCCGGACTGCTGCGGGCGCCCGCCGCGGCCACCCTGGTCTCGGCGCTGCGCCGCGAGTTCGGCCTCCCGGTCCACCTGCACACCCACGACACCGCGGGCGGTCAGCTCGCCACCTACCTCGCCGCGGTCGGGGCCGGCGCCGACGCGGTGGACGGGGCGGTCGCCTCGATGGCGGGCACCACCTCCCAGCCGTCGCTGTCGGCGCTCGTCGCCGCCACCGACCACAGCGAGCACCCCACCGGCCTGGACCTGAAGGCCGTCGGTGACCTGGAGCCGTACTGGGAGAGCGTCCGCAGGATCTACGCCCCGTTCGAGGCGGGCCTGGCCTCGCCGACCGGACGGGTCTACCACCACGAGATCCCCGGCGGACAGCTGTCCAACCTGCGCACCCAGGCGGTGGCCCTCGGCCTCGGCGACCGCTTCGAGGACATCGAGGCGATGTACGCCGCCGCCGACCGGATCCTGGGCCGCCTGGTGAAGGTCACCCCTTCCTCCAAGGTGGTCGGTGACCTCGCCCTGCACCTGGTGGGCGCGGGCGTCGCACCGGAGGACTTCGAGCAGAGCCCCGACCGGTTCGACATCCCCGACTCCGTCATCGGCTTCCTCCGCGGCGAACTGGGCACCCCGCCCGGCGGCTGGCCGGAGCCCTTCCGCACCAAGGCGCTCAAGGGCCGCGCCGAGGCCAGGCCCGTCACGGAGCTGAGCGCCGAGGACCGCGAGGGCCTGGACAAGTCCCGGCGCTCCACCCTGAACCGGCTGCTGTTCCCCGGCCCGACCCGCGACTTCGAGCAGCACCGCCAGGCCTACGGCGACACGAGCGTGCTCGACAGCAAGGACTTCTTCTACGGTCTGCGTCCGGCGAAGGAGTACGCCGTCGACCTCGAACCCGGGGTACGGCTGCTGATCGAGCTGCAGGCCGTCGGCGAGGCCGACGAACGGGGCATGCGCACCGTGATGTCCTCCCTCAACGGCCAGCTGCGTCCCATCCAGGTGCGGGACACCGCCGCTGCCTCCGACGTCCCGGTCACGGAGAAGGCGGACCGGACCGACCCCGGCCACGTCGCGGCGCCCTTCGCCGGTGTGGTGACCCTGGCGGTCGCCGAGGGCGAGGACGTGGCGGCCGGGGCGACCGTCGCGACCATCGAGGCCATGAAGATGGAGGCCGCCATCACGGCCCCGAGGTCCGGCCGGGTGGGCCGGCTGGCCATCAACCGCATCCAGCAGGTGGAAGGCGGCGATCTGCTGATCGAGGTCGTCTGACCGGGCTCGGCCCGCTCCCCGACCCGGGAAGGGGAGCGGGAGAGAAGCGCCGGACGGGGCCGGGGGACGGGGCGGAGGGCCGGGGACCGGTGCCTGGCCTTCGGCCCGGGTCTTCGGCCCTCGCCATTCGCCCCCAGTCTTCGGCCTCCGGCCTCCGGCCTCCGGTCCGCCGGGGCCGTGGGGGGGCAGGGCGGGCCGCGGGGCGGCTCACCCGTCCGTGGCCTCCGTCCGCCCCAGCCAGGACCGGGCGGTGGCGGTGAGCGCCGTGACGCCCGTACGCAGCGTCGGCCCGACGACCGGGGCGAACAGCGGAGAGTGGTTGGACGGCAGGGCACGGGCCACCCGGGAGAACTCCTCGAAGGTGCGGGCCGCGGCGAAGTCCGCCGGGTCGGCGCCGCCCAGCAGCCAGTAGACGCACGGGGCCCCGGCGGCCTCTGCCAGCATGCCGATGTCCTCGCTGCCGGTCGCGGGGCCGGGATCCACCACCCGTGCCCCGCCCAGGACTTCGGCGAGCGTGCGCCGCGTCCGCTCGGAGGCCTCCGGGTCGTTGACGACCGCCGGGAACGACTCGGTGACGGTGATCTCCGGGTCGCGGGGTGCGCCGGAGGCGGCGGCCTCGGCCCGCACGATCCGCTCCACGGCCCGCAGCACGGACGTCCGTACCGCCGGCTCGAAGGTGCGTACCGTCAGCAGGAGTTCCGCGCGGTCCGCGATGACGTTGGGCTTGTTCCCGGCGTGCAGGGCGCCGACGGTGACCACCGCCGTGGAGGTGCCGGCGACCTCGCGGGCGACGATGCCCTGCAGCCGCAGGACCGTCGCGGCGGCCATGAGGACCGGGTCGACGCACGCCTCGGGCCGCGAACCGTGGCCCCCGCTGCCGTGCAGGACCACGCGCAGGGAGTCGGAGGCGGCGAACGCCGGGCCGCCGTGCAGCCCGACGTGTCCCGCGGGCAGCGGTGCGACGTGCTGGCCGAGGACGACGTCGGGGCGGGCGAACCGCTCGAAGAGACCGTCGTCGATCATCGCACCGGCGCCCCGGCCGACCTCCTCCGCGGGCTGGAACACCAGCAGCAGGGTGCCCCGCCATGCGGAGCGGTCCGCCGCGAGCCGCGCCGCGGCGCCCAGCAGACAGCTGACGTGCATGTCGTGGCCGCAGGCGTGCATCAGGGGCACGGCGTCGCCGTCGCCGTCCGTCGCCCGCGCGGTGCTCGCGTAGGGCAGGCCGGTGCGCTCCTCCACCGGCAGCGCGTCCATGTCGGCGCGCAGCGCCACCGTGGGCCCGTCGCCGTTGCGCAGGACACCGACGACGCCCGTGCCGCCGACGCCGCTGGTGGTCTCGTACCCGGCAGCCCGCAGCCGGTCCGCCACGATCCGCGCGGTGCGGTGTTCGCAGAAGGCCAGTTCGGGGTGCGCGTGGAGGTCGCGGTAGAGACCGGCCAGATCCCGGTAGTCGGGGACTTCCGGGACGTCGGGACGCGGGGACGCACTGCTGGGCATCGTGCCACCTTCCGGTGCTCGCGGCCGGCGCCGCCGCCGGGACGTACCGCTCGGTCACAAGATAGCCAGCGCCTGATCCCGTCGGTCGGGGGCCGTCGAATTGCGGTGCCCGCGGGGGCGGGGACGATGGACCGGGGGCCCTGAGAGCGGCGAAAGGTGTCGGGCATGCCCGTGTGCAGCACACGAGACGGTGTGGAGATCTTCTACAAGGACTGGGGCCGCGGACGGCCCGTGGTGTTCATCCACGGCTGGCCGCTGAACGGCGACGCCTGGTACGACCAGCTCAAGGCGGTCGCCGACGCCGGGTACCGGGCCGTCGCCCACGACCGCCGCGGCCACGGCCGCTCCACCCCGGTCTACGACGGCTACGACTTCGACACGTTCGCCGACGACCTCGACGACCTGCTCACCCATCTCGACCTGCGCGACGTCACGCTGGTCGCGCACTCCATGGGCGGCGGTGAACTCGCGCGGTACATCGGCCGGCACGGCACCGGACGGGTGCGCTCGGCCGTGCTCCTGTCCGCCATCACCCCGCTGATGCTGCAGGGCCCCGGCAACCCCGAGGGGGTCCCGCAGAGCGTCTTCGACGACATCAAGTCGGGCATCCTCAAGGAGCGTTCACAGTTCTGGAAGGACACCGCCGAGGGCTTCTTCTCCGCGAACCGCGCGGGCAGCAAGGTCACCCAGGGCAACCGGGACGCCTTCTGGTACATGGCCATGGCCCAGACCATCGAGGGCGCGGTCGCCTGCGTCGACGCCTTCGGCACCACGCCCTTCCACGAGGACCTGAAGAAGTTCGACGTGCCCACCCTGGTCGTGCACGGCGACGACGACCAGGTCGTGCCCCTCGACGCCACCGGGCGCAAGGCCGCGCAGCTCGTCCCCGGCGCCGAACTGAGGATCTACGAGGGCGGCAGCCACGGCATCGCTATGGTCGACGGGGACAAACAGCGCTTCAACCAGGACCTGCTCGACTTCCTCGGGCGCTGACAGCGGGCGCTGAGACCGGGCGCTGAGAAGCGGCCCGGTCTCAGCGCCCTCACGGCAGGATCCGCAGCGCGGCCACCCGGGGCCACGGCTGCCCGGGGTCCTCGTTGCGCACGGCCAGCGCGACGCCCCCGCCGGTGCGGCCCGCGTCCCGCGAGGGCGCCGGCCGGGTGAACGTCACCGCTCCGTCCACCGTGACGGTGACGGCCGCGGGCGACACATCCAGCCGGACCCGGTGCGACCCGGCGGAGGCCAGCCGGCGCACCGTCGTACGGGCCGGGGCGCCCGGGATCCGCTCGGTCGTCCTCACCGTGTGGGCACCGACCGTGAGGACGCACGGGTACGCGCTGCCGTCGCGCACGGTCACGGACACGCTGTCGCGGGTGCCCTCCCCCTCCAGCCGGCCGGACCGGACCGGTCGGGAAGGGAATGCCGGATTCGTCAAGATGTGCCGTGATCGTCACACTGTGATACATAACGATCTTCACCCCGGGATGCCGACGCCACCACGCCCGCTCCCGTCGGCTTCACCCCGTCGGCTTCACCCCGTCGGCGGTGCGGCGGCCGTCCTCACGGGGTCCTGGTCCGCCGGGCCGCCATCACCGCGTACACCAGGACGCCCGCGAACAGGAACAGCACCCCCTGGTACACGGCCGCGTAGCCGGCGCCCGCCACCAGCCACATCGAGAAGGCCGCCGCGACCGCCGCCACCACGGAGTCCCGCACCAGGCGCGCCCGGTCCACCAGGTGGCGGCGTCCGGCGACCAGGTGGAAGATCTGCGCGGCGGTGGCCAGCAGGTAGGGCACGGTCGCGGTGAACGTGGTGACCAGGACGAGGACCTGGAACACCTTGGCCGAACCCGAGGTGTAGTTGTAGACGGTGAGCAGGGAGGCGAGGACGACGGTGACGCCCACGCCGACGGTCGGCACCCCGCGCCGCCGCCGCGCGAAGGCCGCGGGGAACAGGCCGTCCTGTGCGGCGGCGTACGGCGTCTGGGCGCTCAGCAGCGTCCAGCCGTTGAGGCAGCCGGTCATCGACACCAGCGCGGCGAGCGCGACGGCCCAGCCGCCCCAGGCGCCGCCGAACATGGCGTTCACGGCGTCCGAGAAGGGCGCGGAGGATCCGACCAGCCGGCTGTGCGCGACCGTGCCGAAGACGGACAGCGTGCCCAGCAGATAGACGAGGGCCGCGCCGGCGGTGCCGATGACGGTGGCCCGTCCGACGTTGCGCCGCGGGTTCCTCACCTCTCCCGCGCTGACGGCGGCGGACTCCACGCCGAGGTAGGAGAAGAGCAGGATCGCCGCGGAGGCGGAGACGGCGCCGACCGCGCTGGTGCCGCTCGCGTTGAAGGGGCCCAGGTTGTGCGGGTCGAAGAAGAACAGCCCGCCGACCGCGACCAGCAGCAGCGGCACGAACTTCAGCACCGTCGAGACGACCTGCACGGCGCCCACGTACCGGGTGCCCGCGAAGTTGGCGAGCGCGGGCAGCCACTGGATGGTGAGCGCGGCCAGGCAGGCGCTCCACCGGTGGCCGTTCACCGGGATCAGCACGTCGAGGTAGCCGACGGCGGCCACGGCGAGGGCGGCGTTCGACACCCAGGTGGTGATCCAGTACGCCCAGGCGGCCAGGAAGCCGGCGAAGTCGCCGAAGGCCTCGCGGGCGTAGACGTAGGGGCCGCCGGTGCGCGGATCGCGCTGGGCGAGCCGTCCGAAGACCAGCGCGAGAGCGATGGCGCCCACCGTCAGGACGCCGAAGGCGACCAGGCTGACCGTGCCGAAGGGGGCCACGGACGCCGGGAGCAGGAAGATGCCGCCGCCGATGATGTTGCCCATGACCAGGGCGGTGGCGACGGGCAGCCCGAAGCGGCGGGCGTGCCTGCCGGCGGCGGGGTCCGGGGCCCCGGCGGGGGCGTTCCCGGCGGGGACGGCGGCCGTGGGGTTCTCCCCGGGGGCCGTGGCCGGCTGCGGGGAGGTCCCGGGGACGTGCATGGGGTGGTGCGCCTCTCGTCGGACAGAGCCCGGGATCGCCGGGCACGCCCCATGGTCGGGCAGGATCGGGCCTTCCTCCAAATCACACGGGTTTGTCCGGTATGGGCCCGCCTGGTGCCGGAAAAAGTGCGCCCCGGTGCGCTCCGGGGCGGGAATCGTACGGGAGGGTCTGCCGGGCGCGCTCAGGAACGAAGGCGCGGGCCGCCGCCGGGAGCGATGCGCAGGCGCGGGGCGGCCCCCGGACGTGTGCCCGCAGGCGCGGGCCGCCTCCAGAAGCACCCCCGGCAGGGCGGGCGGCCTCCCGGGGGCGGCTCGGCAGGGAAGCACGGCCGCTTCCGGACGCGCATCCGGAGACGTGGGTCGCCTCCGGACCCTCGGAAGGGCGGGTCGCCCGTAGCGGTGGGCTCAGGAGGGCGGGCCGGGCGCGCTCGGCGAGAGGAGTGGTGGCGGTATGACCTAGCGTGGTCGGCATGTCCGAACTGCCGCACGGTGAGCACGGTCGTCCGCCCACGCCGGGAGAGCGCTGGGCCGCCTTCCGGAAGTCCCCCTTCCTGCCCGCGACCGTCCTCGCGCTGATCCTCGCCGCCGCGGCCGGGCTCTTCGCCGGCTCCTACACGTACGCCATGGCCAACCCCACCCCGCACACCATCCCCACCGCGGTCGTCGGCGCCTACGACCAGCCGGAGGGCCGGCGCTTCATCACCGGCATGGAGGAGGCGCTCGCCGCCTCGCTGAAGCTGCGCCCCTACGCCGGCCTGCCCGCGGCCCGGACGGCCGTGGACGACCAGAAGGTGTTCGCCGTGCTGGAGGTCCCCACCGGCGGCGGGCCCGTCGTCCTCGACGTGTCCGGCGCCTCGGGCGCGACCGTCGCCCAGGTCCTGGAGGAATCGGCGCAGCAGGTGGGCCGGGCCACCGGCATCCCGGTGACCGTCCGCGATCTCAACCCGCTCCAGCACGGCGACCCGCGCGGCCTCGCGATCTTCTACATCTCGCTCGCCGCCGTGATCATCGGCTTCGTCGGCGCCATCCAGCTCAGCGTCCACGCCCGGGCACTGAACCCGCTGGAGCGCATCGCCTTCACCGTGGGCTACGCCCTGCTCGGCGGCTTCGTGATCGCGGCGGTGGTGGACTGGATGCTCGGCGCCCTGAACCTGCCGTTCGTCGAGTCCTGGCTGATCCTGGCGCTGACCATGTTCGCCTCCGGCATGGTCTTCACCATGTTCAACACCCTCTTCGGACGCTGGGCCATGCTGCCGACGTGGGGGCTGATGGTGCTGCTGGGCAACCCATCCTCCGGCGGCGCGGTCTCCTGGCCCCTCCTGCCCTCGCCCCTCGGTCAGATCGGCCGCTGGCTGCCGCCCGGCGCCTCGGTCAACGCCCAGCACACCGCCGTCTACTTCGCCGGGCACCAGCACGCCTTCCCCTTCCTCGTCCTCGCCGCCTGGGCCGTAGTCTCCTGTGCCGTCTTCTGGGGCTGGCGCCACCGACACCCCGGCGGCCGCCAGGCGCGCCCGGCCCACGCGGCCGGCTGACGGACCGGATCCGGCGTGGGGGCCGGCCGGCGGTCCGGAACCGGTACACGCGGCCGGCCGGCGGACACATCCGGCCCTCGCGGCCGGGCGGCGGACCGGACGCCCGGTGCGCCGCTTACCTGACGGGTCATCGACCCCGCTCCGCCCCGGTGCGACGATCGTGGCCGTACACCGCACAGCCCGCAGGGCCGACCGACCGGAGGACGTCATGACCGCCTACGCCATCGCCCACCTGCGCGACGCCGCCCCGCACCCGGAGATCGCCGAGTACATCGAGCGGATCACCGCCACCTTCGCGCCGTACGGCGGCCGCTTCCTGGTGCACGCCACGCCGCACGAGGTGAAGGAGGGCGCCTGGCCCGGTCACGTCGTCGTCATCGGGTTCCCCGGGATCGGCGAGGCCAGGGCCTGGTGGGACTCGCCCGCCTACCAGGAGATCGCGCCCCTGCGCTCCCGCCACATCGAGGGCGACATCATCCTGGTCCCGGGCGTCCCCGAGGACTACGACCCGGCCGGCACCGTACAGGCGATGCGCGAGGCCATGGCCGCCGGGGGGCCGGCCCGGAGCTAGGTGTGCCCCCAGCACCGGACGCCGCGAGCTGATCGGACTCCCCTTTCGTCCGCAGCTCTGAGCCACTCGCGGTACGCCGGTGCCTGGAAGGCCGCCTCCCAGTACGCCTCCTCCAACTCGGCGTAACTGCCCTCCAGTTCCTCCTCCGCGCGGGCCGCGAGCAGCAGCCGCACCCCTATCGGGTCACCCTGGAGCGGCCGGATGGCGAGGTCCGCCCGGGGCAGCGCCGTCGGCTGGCTGACCGTCACCACCTCCCCGGTGGCGGCCAGGGAGTAGGCGGTGAGGTAGTCCCCGTGCAGCACGTCGGGCTGCAGCCCCGCCGCGCGCAGCACCCGGCACACGGCGTCCCACTCGCCGTCGACCGTCGAGTCGACCATCCAGCGGTCCGCCGCGAGATCGCACAGCGGCACCTCGCGCCGCGCCGCCGCCGGATGGTCGGCGGCCAGGCAGACGAACTGCGGCTCGCGCTCCACCAGCACCCGCACGCGCAGACCGGGCGGCACGCGCAGCGGACTGCCCTCGACCTCGTGCACGAACGCCGTGTCGAGCCGGCCCGAGGCGACCATGCCCAGCAGGGCGTTCGCGGAGACGTCCATCTGCAGCGTCGGTTCGGTCCGGGGCGTACGGGCACGCAGCCGCCGCAGCCAGCCGGGCAGGGCGCGGCTCGCGGTGGCGCCGATGCGCAGGCGGGGACCTGCGACCGCGCGGGCGGCGGCCGCGCGGGTCTCGGTGACCAGCGCGCTCAGTTCGGTGACGAGGGGGCGGGCCCGGCTCAGGACCGCGAGTCCCAGCGGTGTGGGCCGGCAGCCGGTGCGCGCGCGGACGAAGAGCTGACCGCCGAGCGTGTGCTCGATGCGGCGCAGCTGGGTGCTCAACGAAGGCTGCGCCATGCCGAGTTCGCGCGCCGCCCGGTGCAGACTGCCGGTGTCGGCGATGGCGCAGAGTACGCGCAGGTGCCTCACCTCGAGCTCCATGAGGGGGAGCGTAGGGGGGCGCGGCCGGACCGCACCAGATGTTCAAACCCCAACGGAACCGTACGAGTCGGCCCCCGATAGCTCCGCGCTATCCCCAGTTGCCATCATCCCGCGGGCGTTGGCCTGCCCGAGACTCGTGCGCAACCGATCGTTCACCCCACATCGAACGAGTAGGAGCCCCCCATCATGTCGCGTTCCACGACAGCCAAGTCCGCGAAGTCCTCCAGGAGACTCGTGGCCCTCGCGCTCGGACTCGGTCTGGCGTCCGCCGCGCTGGGCACCGCGATGCCGGCGAGTGCGGCCCCGGACACCGGGTCGGCAGCCTCCGCCACCACCGCCGTCGCCCGGTACACGGGCTCCGCCGGGCACGCCGCCGACAACCAGGCGTTCTTCGACGCCGTGCTGAAGTCGGTCGCCGAGAAGCAGGCTGCCCACCCGAACCTGAAGTCGGTGACCGTCTACTACAACGCCTCCCAGGCGCCGAGCTTCCGCTCGCAGATATCGAGCGCCGCCTCCATCTGGAACAGCTCCGTCTCGAACGTGAAGCTGGCGGCGACCTCGGGCCAGGGCGACTTCGCCTACTACGAGGGCAACGACCCGTCGAACGGGTCCTACGCCTCCACCGACGGCCACGGCAGCGGCTACATCTTCCTGGACTACTCGCAGAACCAGCAGTACGACTCGATCCGTGTCGTCGCGCACGAGACCGGGCACGTGCTCGGGCTGCCGGACCACTACAGCGGCCCGTGCAGCGAGTTGATGTCGGGCGGCGGCCCCGGCCCGTCCTGCACCAACCGCTACCCGAACTCCACCGAACGCTCCCGGGTGAACCAGCTGTGGGCGAACGGCCTGGCCAAGGCGCTGGAGAAGGCCGTCAGCGCGCGCTGACGCCCCGGCGGCCGGCCCACTGCACGACCCGCGCGGACCGTGGCCCTGCCACGGTCCGCGCGGGGCGTGTTCCGGCCACCACCCCTCCCGCGCGTGGTCCCGGCGGTACTGTCGCACCGTGCGGGCCCGCGGACGGCGCGGGCGGGCGCGGCGCACGGTCCGCGGCGAGGCGGCACCGAGGGCGGTGCACGTCCGCGGCGGCGCACGCACGCGCAGCGCACGTCGCACGACGAGGCACGAGGGGGAGAGACCGCATGAGCAGTCCCACCGGCCCGAGCGGCCAGGGCACCGGGCCGCGCGACCGCACGGGTCAGGCCGAGGCCTTCGACTCCATCGGCGAGCGCTACGACGCGGCCTTCCCTCACAAGGACGGCCAGATCGAGGCGACGGACTGGCTCGTGGCGTCCCTGCCCGCCGGGGCCCGGGTCCTGGACCTGGGGTGCGGCACGGGTGTGCCGACCGCCCGGCGGCTGGCTCAGGCGGGCCTGGACGTCGTGGGCGTCGACCTGTCGGCCAGGATGGTCGCGCTGGCCCGTGCGCAGGTGCCCGGGGCGCGGTTCCATCAGGGCGACCTCGCCGACGTGAGGCCCCACGGCCCCCTCGACCTGGGCCGGTTCGACGCGGTCGCGGCCTTCTTCTCCCTGCTCATGCTGCCCCGGGCGGAGATCCCGGGTGTGCTGTCCTCGGTCCGTGAACTGCTCGTGCCCCAGGGGCTGTTCGCGCTCTCGATGGTGGAGGCCGACGCGGACGATCTGCCCGTCGCGTTCCTCGGCAGCACGATCCGCGTCTCCGGTCATCCACGGCGCGAGCTGCGCGCGGTGGTGGAGCGGGCCGGCTTCGAGGTCGTGGAGGAGTCCTCCCGCTCGTACGCGCCCGACGCCCCCGACCCCGCCGACGGCCCGGGAGCACCGCCCGAGGTGCAGCTCTTCCTGCGCTGCCGGCGGCTCGGCTGAGGCACCGGCCGCCGGTTCACCCCGATGTCGGGCGCAGGACCAGGCACACGAAGCCGAAGCAGTCCCGGTAGACGCGCAGCCATTCCTCGCGGTGGGTGTCCGCGACCGCGAGGGCCTCGGCGCTGTCGGGGTCGGCGGGGTGGTCCAGCGCCCACGCGGCCAGCGAACCGGTCCACGCCCACTCGTAGGCGTCCAGTTCCCCGCGCGAGCTGATGTGCCCGCCGACGGGTGTCCAGCCGTCGGCCGTGACGGTGTCCATGACGGCCGGGAGCCCACCGAGGTCCCCGAGCATCTCCACGGCCTCGGGGGAGGGCGCCCGCTCCCAGAAGCCGTCCCCGATCAGGAGCCGTCCGCCCGGCGCCAGATGGCGGCGCGCCGCCTCCAGGGTGGCGCGCAGTCCGCCGAAGGCGTGCGTGGCCCCCACGCTGAGCACCACGTCGAAGGGGTGCGCGGCGGTGAAGCCGGCCGCGTCCTCGTGGTGGAGCACCAGGCGGTCCCGCACCCCGAGGGCGTGTGCGGCCTCCCGGGCGCGGGCCAGGGCGTCACCGGAGACGTCCACCCCCTCGGCGCGCAGCCGGGGGTGCGCGCCGAGCGCGCGCAGCAGCCACTCGGCCCCGCCGCAGCCCAGGTCGAGCACCCGCGCGTCCTCACGGGGCAGGGCGCGGTCCAGCAGCAGGCGTACGGAGTCGTCGTCGAGCGGGGCGGCGATCGGATGGCCGGCGTGGGCGAGCAGCGAGATCTGAGCACGGTTCACCGGCCGAGCGTGACACGGGCCGCGGACCCGGCGCACCGGCTTTTCTGGCGGCCGGGCGGGCGGCGCACCGTCCGGGAAGGATTTTCCCGGACGAAGGAGGGCAGGGCGGACCCGGCGTGGAACGCACCGGGCGTCCCAGGCACACTTTGGGTGTCGCACTCCCCTGACCAGAGGATGACCAACCGATGATTACGCTGACGAAGGAAGACGGCCCGGCGGACCTGGACGGTGTCACGCATCTGTCCATCGGAGTGTCCTGGGACCCCACGGCGGGCGCCAGCGGCGGCGTGATGGGCATGCTCCGCCGCAAGACGGGCACGGACCTGGACCTGATCGCCATCGCGATGCAGGGCGGGGACCCGGTGCGGCTGGCGGGTCTCGACTCCCTCGACCCCATGGGCAACGGGTCCCTGGTGCACAGCGGCGACAACCAGACCGGCCGGGGCGACGGCGACGACGAGACGGTGACCGTGGAGTTCGCCCGGATCCCGCAGCAGATCACCTCGATCGTCTTCGTGGCCGCCGCCTTCAAGAAGGGCAGCTCCTTCCAGAAGGCGCGCAACATCAGCTTCAAGGTGTACGACGCGACGGGCGGCAGCTCCCAGCAGGTCGCCGACATCTGGCCCAGCCTGCTCAGCCAGGACAACGGCTGCGCCGTGGCCAAGGCGGTGCGCGTGGGCGGCTCGTGGAAGCTCGAGGTGATCAACACGACGGGCAAGATCAAGCAGGGCGACGAGCACGCGCTGATGCGCTTCGCCGTGAGCAAGTGATGCCGGGCCCGGGGCGGCGTGCCCCGGGCCGCCCGCCCGGTCAGTGCCCCCGGGCGCGGTGGAGATCGCGGATCAGGGCGATCTCGGCCCCGTGGTGCAGCACTTCCTGGTTGACCCACCACACGATGTCGATGAACGGCTCCTCGGGATCACTGCCGTGCGGGTAGGTGCAGTACCCCACGGTGTCGAGCGCGTCGTCGTCCACGCCCAGCAGTGCCCGCCGCCAGGCGGCCGCACCGGCGTCGAAGGCGGCGATCGCCTCCGTCGCGCTCCCGGGGACCGGATGGACGTCCCGGTTCAGCGCGTGCGCACCCGCCGTGTGATCGGCGCGCAGCGCCAGCATCTCGCCGAGGTGGCTCAGCCGCCAGGCGATGGTGGTGAACGGCGGCGGCCACGGGTGCGGGTACGGCGCGGCGTCCCGCCCCCACGCGCCGGCGCCGGCCAGCAGCGTGGCCCGCGGTCCGGGCCCCTGCGACCGCCGGCGCACCGACCAGCAGGCGGGCACCGGTTCCCAGAAGTACTCCTCGTCGGTCATGGCCGAGACCTCGGTCCCGGTCCCGTCACCGCTGTCCATGACGGGACCCGCCAGCCGGGCGCTCAGACGCTCGCGCGCGAAGTCGAACTGGGCCAGCAGGGGGACGAGGCGGGGCGGGATCACGGGACACTCCTGGGTGGGCGGGCCGCCCTCCGGCGGGGCGGCCGGCCCGCCACACTGTCACAGCGGGCCAAAAGCGGCACCCGCTTTTCCACCGGCCCCGAGGACGGACCGGTGCGTCACCGGGGCGGGTGTGCCGCGAGCCGGTGTGCCGCGGGGCCGGTGCGCCGGGTGACGCGGGCGCGGCCCCGCCGGTGACGGGGCCGCGCGAGCGGTCAGTTCAGCGCGGGAGGACCGGCCTGGGCGTCCGTGCCCCACGCCGAGGGCGTGCCGCCCACGGTGAACGCCAGCGACCGCATGTGCCGCAGGTCGTCCGTCGTGAGGTACGTGCGGCCGTACGCGGAGCCGTCGACACGCGCCGACTGGATGTAGTGCCGGGCGTCCGAGGTGCCGGGTGCCGTGATCGTCAGCGAACCGTGCGGGTAGTAGCGCCGGTCGAGGGTCAGGTCCACCCGGTCGAAGACGGGGGTGGACAGGCCCCAGGTGTCGTAGCCGGGCTGCACCGGGAAGACACCGATCGACGAGAGCACGTTCCAGGCGGACATGGTGCCCAGGTCGTCGTTCCCGGTCATCCCGGTCGGGGTGTCCGTGAACAGGGTCAGGGCGGCGTGCACCACGTCGGTCGTCTTCCACGGCTGCCCGGTCGACAGGTACGTGTAGGGCGCGATGAGGTCGGGCTCGTTCTGCGGGTTGTACTTGTCCGCGTTGTAGTAGTCGTAGGGACCGTTCACCCACACCTCGCGGGCGGTCTTCGCCGGGTCCTTCACCAACTGGTCGTAGGCGAAGAAGGAGTCCAGCCGGTCGTTGGCCGCCTGCTCGCCGCCGATCAGGCCGATCATGCCGGGCAGGTCCTGCGGCACCAGCCACTGGTACTGCCAGGCCGTGCCCTCGTGGAACCCTTCGCTCTGCGCCGGGTCGGCCGGTCCGGTGAAGGCGCCGGAGGCGTCACGGGCGCGGAAGAAGCCCGTCGAGGCGTCGAAGATCCGCCGGTAGTTCTGCGCCCGCGCGGCATAGCGGGCCGCGTCCGCGTCGTGGCCGAGACCGCGGGCCATCTCGGCGAGCATGGCGTCCGACAGGGCGTACTCCAGCGTCGCCGACGGGCCGTGGTCGTAGTCCGAGTCGCCGGGCTTGGCGTGCGGGCGGCCCTTGATGTACGGCGCGAAGCCCTCGGCGAGGTACTCCTTGTTGGCCTCGCGGCCCACGGCCGGGGAGTCGGCGGGCGGGACGCCGTCGGCGTTCTTCTTCAGGGCCCGGTAGGCGCGGTCCTCGTAGCCCTTGAGCAGGCCCTGCTGGTAGGCGTTGGTCAGGAACGGGGTGACCGGGTCGCCGGTCATGATGTTCGTCTCGACCGTGCCGTAGCCCCACTTGGGCAGCCAGCCGCTCTCCTCGTCGATGTGGATGACGGAGATCGCCATGTCGCGCGCCTCACGCGGCGCGAGCAGCGACAGCAGCTGCGACTGGGTGCGGTAGGTGTCCCACAGCGACCAGTTCTGGTAGTAGGTGAAGCCTCGCGCGCGGTGCACGCGCTGGTCCCAGCCGGTGTAGCGGCCGTCGACGTCGCTGCCGACGTTGGGCGCGAGGAACGACCGGTACAGGGACGAGTAGAAGGTGCGGCGCAGAGTGTCGCTGCCACCCCGCACCCGGACGTCGTCCAGCCGGTCCTCCCACGCGCGCTGCGCGGCCTGGCGCACCTTGTCGAAGGAACGCCCGCCCTCGGCACGGAGGTTGAGGGCGGCTCCACGCGCGTCGACGTAGGACAGCGCGGTGGTCGCCTCCACCGTGCGGTCGTGGGTCGTGTCGAAGCGGACGTAGGCGCCGTCCTGCCCGGTCCGGGACCCGGCGGTCACGGTGGAGCCGTTCCAGGTGCCGTACGCGGTGAAGGGCCGGTCGAAGCGGGTGATCGTGTACACGGTGTACGGCTCGGTGTCCTGGCAGAAGCCGCTGCCCGTGATGGCGGTGCGCACGGTCCGGTTGTCGAGCACCTCGACCCTGGTGGAGAGCGTCCGGTGCAGCGACTGGCCCGCGTCCAGCAGGACGTTGGCCTTGTCGGTGGCCGGGAAGGTGTAGCGCTGCACGCCCGTGCGGGCGGTCGCGCTCAGCTCGGCGCCGATGCCGTTCTTCAGCCCGACCTTGTAGTAGCCGGGGCTCGCCTTCTCGGTGTCGTGGCTGAACTCCGCCTGGTACTTGGCGTAGTCGGTCTCGGTGACGTCCCCGGTGGTGGGCAGCACCGGCAGGTCGCCGCCGAGGCCGCACCCCACTCCGGAGAGGTGGACGAGCGAGAAGCCCCGGATGTGGTTCTGGGAGTGGTCGTAGCCGGTGTTGTGCCCGGTGTCCGGGGAGAACTGCACCATCCCGAACGGCACCGCCGCGCCGGGATAGGTGTTTCCCTCGTTCTCGGTGCCGATGAACGGATTGACGAGACCGGTGAGCGGGGTGTTCCGGACGCCGGCGGCCTGGGCCGTCGGCGCGGCCAGGGCGGCGCCGAGGAGCGCCGCCGCCGTCACGGCCGTTCCCGCCCCGCGTATGCGCTGGATCCATCTCATGGGCGTCAGCCCCTCTCCGCGAGCAACCGGACAACGTTGTCAGAAGCGGCGCTCATTCTTCGTCCTGTGCGTGTACTCGTCAAGAGTGGGTGCGGGCGCCGTGGGGGGAGACGGGCATCGGGGTCGGTCGCGACAGCGAGGCCGGGCCGGTACGGGGCCGCCCCGGCCCGGCCTCGCCCAAGAGGCCTTCGAGCGATGGTTGGTGACGCTGTGTCGGCGGGCCGCGCGGGCTGATCGCCGGCCTGTGCGCAGGGCGCCGCCGACGCTGCCCCGCGGGCAGGCGAGCCGCACGGGCAGCGCGCGCCGCGAGGTCCGGTGGCCCGGACCGGCCGCTCGGCCGCTTCCTTCGCTCGCGCCCCCGGCCCGGACGCTGTCAGGCGGAGCGCGGCGCGTCCTCGCGGCGGACGGCGTGCGCGAAGGGCAGTCCGGCCGTGTAGCGGGCCAGTTCGTCGGCGGCCGCGGCCGCCATGCGGTGCAGTTCGCCGCCGAGGGAGCCGGCGACGTGCGGGGTGAGGACGACGTTGGGCAGGTCGTACAAGGGCGAGTCGGCGGGCAGGACTTCAGGGACGGTGACGTCCAGGACCGCGTTGAGCCGGCCGGTGCGCAGCTCGGCGACGAGCGCGTCCTGGTCGACGAGGGAGCCGCGGGAGGTGTTCACCAAGGTGGCGTCGTCGCGGAACAGGGCGAGGCGGCGGCTGTCGATGAGGTGCCGGGTGGCGGGCAGTTCGGGGGCGTGCACCGTGACCACGTCGCTGGCCGCGCACAGCTCGTCCAGTTCCACCGCGCGGGCACCGAGCGCTGCGGCCTCGGCGGCACCGACGTAGGGATCGTGCAGCAGCAGGTCGAGGTCGTGGGGGCGGAGCAGTTCCAGGACCCGCCGGCCGATGCGGGAGGCGCCGACGACGCCGACCGTGCGCCGGTAGTTGCCGGCGCCGGCGTAGGCCGCCTGCCAGTCGTGGTCGGCGCGCCGGGTGCGGTAGTCCTCCCGGATGCGCAGCAGCTGCTTGTTGGCGAGCAGTACGGCGGCCACGGTGTACTCGGCGACCGGCAGCGCGTTGGCCCAGGCGGCCGAGGTCACCTGGATCCCGCGCCGCCAGCAGGCCTCGGTGATGTGGTGCTTGACCGAACCGGCGGCGTGGATGACGGCGCGCAGCCCGGGCGCCCGGTCCAGGACGGCCTCGTCCAGCGGCGGACAGCCCCAGCTGCTGACGATGACCTCCGTCCCGGCCAGCGCGGCGGCGGCCCGCTCGGCCGTGAAGTCGTCGACGACGAGGCCGGGGTCGAGGTCGGCGAGCGTGGTGAGCCGGGCCAGGGTGGCCGGGTCGATCAGCCGGGCGGCGAGATCGGTGTGCATGGCCAGCAGGGCGCGCGGGCGCCGGTGCCCCGAGGGGGCCGGGGCCGGCTGTGCGGCGGGTGCGGTCGGGGGGTTGGACACTCGGTTCTCCGGTACGTGTGGGGCAGGGGCGGACGTCACTTGACACTGCCTGCGGTGAGGCCGGCCTTCCAGTGGCGCTGCAGGGCGACGAAGGCGATGACCAGCGGGACGATGCCGAGCAGGGAGCCGGTGACGACCAGCGGGTAGTACTCGGGGAAGGCGTGGGACTGCGTGTTCCAGCTGTACAGGCCGAGGCTGACCGGGAAGAGCCGGTTGTCGGAGAGCATCACCAGGGGCAGGAAGAAGTTGTTCCAGATGGCGGTGAACTGGAACAGGAAGACCGTGACGAAACCGGGCATCACCATGCGCAGGCCCACCGACCAGAACGTCCGCAGCTCCCCGGCGCCGTCGATGCGGGCCGCCTCCAGCACCTCGCCCGGCACGTATCCGGCGCAGAAGACACGGGCCAGGTAGACCCCGAAGGGGTTGACGAGACTGGGGACGAAGACGGCCCAGAAGGTGTTGACGACGCCCAGCTCGGAAGCCAGCAGGTACATCGGCAGTGCCAGCGCGGTCGTCGGCACCAGCACGCCGAGCAACACCAGGCCGAAGAGCTTCTCCTTGCCGGGGAAGGAGTAGACGTGGAAGGCGTATCCCGCGCACACGCACACCAGCGCGCACAGCACGGCGCCGATCCCGGCGTACAGCAGCGAGTTGAGGTACCAGCGGAAATAGATGCCGTCCCCGGCGGTGGCCAGGGCGTGCAGGTTGGCGCCCAGGTGCCAGGTGGAGGGGGACAGGGAACGGCCGCCGAGCAGGTCGCCGGTGTTCTTGGCGGCGGCGGTCAGCAGCCAGCCGAGCGGCAGCAGGGTGTACGCGGTGGCGAGCACCAGGGCGCCGTTGACGGCGGTCCTGGACAGGGACCAGGGGCGGCCGCGCCCGCGGGCGGCACCGGACCGTGCGGTGGCGGTGGTCATACGGCGGCCTCCGTGGCGTGCTGGGACCGGGCCCGCCCGCCCCGGCCGCGGGTGGCGCGGGTGACGACGAAGGAGAGCGCGGCGGCGGCCAGGGCGAGCAGGACGGAGGACGCGGCGGCCAGGCCGTAGTCGTGCCGCTCGAAGGCCGCGGTGTAGGCGTACATGTTGGGGGACCAGGTGGAGACGACGCTGGGGGTGGTGCCGTGCAGGATCATCGGCTCGGTGAACAGCTGAAGCGAGCCGATGACGGTGAACAGGCCGACCACCGTGAGCGAGGAGCGGATCAGGGGGATCTTGATGCTGAGCGCGGTGCGCAGCGGACCGGCACCGTCGACCACCGCGGCCTCCAGCACCTCGCGCGGGATGGCCTGCAGCGCGGCGAAGAAGATCACCATGTTGTAGCCGGTCCACTCCCACACCGCCATGTTGACGACGGCCGGCAGGGGGTGGCCCAGCAGGTCGCTGCGGCCGCCGAAGGAGTTCAGGACGCCGATGACCGGGCTGATGCCCGGGGTGTACAGGTACACCCAGACCAGTGCGGCGATGGTGCCGGGCACCGCGTGCGGCAGGAACAGCGCGAGCTGGAAGAAGCGGCGGGCCCGCACCAGCGCGGAGTCCAGCAGCAGGGCGAGGACGAGGGCCAGCGCCATCATCAGCGGGATGTACAGCAGGCAGTACTGGAGCAGATTGGCGAAGCCGCCGCGGAAGGCGCTGTCGCCCAGGGCCCGGGTGTAGTTGCCGAGGCCGGTGAAGACGGTCTCGCTGCCGCCGAAGCCGAGACCGGAGCGGTGCTCCGCGTACAGGCTCAGGTAGACCGCGTAGCCGACCGGCACCAGGGTGGCGGCGGTGAAGAGCACGAAGAACGGGGCGAGCAGTACGGCGGGTGCCCCGTGGCGCCGCCGCCGAACGGCAGCGGTACGGGAGGGTGCGGCGGCAACCGCGCGGGCGGCCGTGGGAGCGGTGGGCGTCATCGGGCGGAGACCTTCAGACCGCGGGTCCTCATCTCGGCGACGGTGTCCTTCTGCGCGGTGGCGAGCGCCTGGGCGATGGTGCCGGAGCTGGAGGAGAGCTTGCCGAACGCGTCCTTGAGGGAGTTGTTGGTGACGCCCATCGCCGGCCCCCAGGTCCACTTCTGCCCGATGGACCCCGCGGCGCTCTTGTAGACGGCGTAGATGTCCTGGCCGCCGTAGAAGCGGGTGGAGAAGGCCTTCGCGGCGACCGGGACCAGCTCGGGGTCGGCCGGGTAGGCCGAGGAGTCGCCGGAGGAGATCCGGGCCTGGATGCCCTGCGCGGTCGTGGTGGCCCAGGTGGCGAACTCCACGGCCGCCTTCGCCTTCTTGCTGTCCTTGGAGACGGCGAAGGTGCTGCCGCCGAGCATGCCGCTGGCCGGGGCGCCGTTCCAGGAGGGCAGCGGGGCCACGGCCCACTTGCCGGACTGGTCCTGGGGGAGGGTGCCCTTCAGCACGCCGCCGCCCCAGGAGGCGCCGAGGTAGCCGGCGGTCTGCCCCTTCTGCAGCGAGGCCGTCCACTGCTGGCTGAAGGAGGGCTGCACCCGGACCAGGTCGTCGTCGATCATCTTCTGCCAGTAGGCGGCGACCTTCTGGGTGTCCGCCCCGTCGAGACCCACCTGCCAGGTGTCGCCCGAGGTGCCGAACCAGGGGGCGCCGGCCTGCCACGCCATCGCCTCGAAGGTGGTCGGGTCGTCGGGGAAGAAGGTGGCGATGCGGCTGCCCGGCTCGGCCTTCTTCAGCTTCTGGGCGGCCGAGCGGAACTCGTCCCACGTCGTGGGCGCCTTGATGCCGGCCTTGGCGAACAGGTCCTTGCGGTAGTAGAAGACCTGCGGCGCGGCGTCCAGCGGGAGCGCGTACGTGGCACCGCCGAGCGTGGTCAGCTGCACCGCCTGCGGCAGGTACTCGGCCTTCAGGTCGGAGCCGACGTACTGGCTGATGTCCTGCACCGCGCCCTGGCTGACGAAGTCGGGGAGCTGCGGGTACTCGACGTTGAAGACGTCGGGGGCGTTGCCGGCCTTGACCGCGTTGGACAGCTTGGCGTAGCCGCCGGCCGCGCCGGAGGGGATCTCCTCGTAGGTGACGTGGACGTCCTTGTGGGAGGCGTTGAAGGCGTCCACCACCTGCTTGGTCCCCTTGGCCCAGCCCCAGAAGGTGATGTCGGCGGGCTTGCCCGCCCCGGCCGACGGCCCGTCGTCACCCCCGCCGCAGGCGGCGAGGAGGGTGGCGGACAGGGCGGCGGCGGTGAAGGCGGCGGCGGTGCGGAGGGCTCTGCGACTGCGGGCAGGGGCAGCGGACATGGCTCGGCTCCTGGGAACGAGACGGGTGGAAGGTACCCGGTGGGAACCGGCGGCGACGAGGCCTGCCGGACTCCGTGGCCGTCGGGCCCGGGTAGGCACATCTTGAGAACACATCCGATCGAAGTCAATACCTAGCGATCGAACGATCGGACTCGATCAGCCGCTTCGCGGCCGCATATCGGATCATCCCTCGCTTTCCCGGGCATCATCGCCCCGTACACCGATCATTCGATCGTCCGCATTGACGATCGATCGCACGCCTCCTAGATTCGGCATCCCCGAGCCAGGAGCCCTCGCCATGCCGCACCCGCCCTTCCCGCCCGAGGACCGCGTACTCAGCCCGTACACCGGGTGGACCCGTGCCCACTGGGAGGCGGCGGCGGACCGGCTGCTCGGCGCGGCGCTGCGGCACGCCGGCCCGGAGCACGCCCTGATCGCGCTGCCCGGCCCGCGCCCGAGCCGGTCCGGCCCGCGCTCGGACGCGCTGGAGGGCTACGCCCGTACGTTCCTGCTGGCCGCGTTCCGTGTCGCGGGGGCCGGCGGCGGGGACCCGCTGGGACTGCTCGACCGGTACGCCGAAGGCCTCACCGCGGGCACCCGCCGGCCCACGGCCGACCGGGAACTGACCGGACGCGACCCGGTGAGCTGGCCGGCGGTCACCGACCGGGGGCAGGCCATGGTGGAGGCGGCCTCGGTCGCGCTCGCCCTGCGCCTGACCCGCCCGTGGCTGTGGGACCGCCTCCCCGGGCCGCAGCGCGCCCGCGCGGCCGACTGGCTCGCCGGCGCCCTGCGCCACACCCCCGTCGACAACAACTGGTGGCTCTTCCAGGTCACCGTCGGCGGTTTCCTCGCCGAGGCGGGCCACCACACCCAAGCCGCGGAACGCGCCGTGGAAGAGGGCCTGGCCCGCATCGAACGGTGGTACCTGGGCGACGGCTGGTACACCGACGGCCGCCCGCGCGCCGTCGACCACTACAACGGCTGGGCCTTCCACCTCTACCCGGTCCTGCACGCCCACCTGTCGGGCGACCCGGACCTGCTCGACCGCCACGGCACCCGGCTCGCGGCCCACCTGCGCGGGTACGCGCACACCTTCGGCGCCGACGGGGCCCCGCTGCACCAGGGCCGCTCCCTCGTCTACCGGTTCGCCTCGGCCGCCGCGCTGTGGGCGGGCGCCCTGACGGGCCACAGCCCGCTGACCCCCGGCACCACCCGGCGCCTCGCCTCCGGGGCCCTGCGCCACTTCCTCGACCGGGGCGTCACGGACGAGGACGGCCTCCTCACGCTCGGCTGGTACGGTCCCTGCCCGCCGCTGGTGCAGTCCTACTCGGGGCCCGCCTCGCCGTACTGGGCGAGCAAGGGCTTCCTCGGCCTGCTGCTGCCGGCCGGCCACCCGGTGTGGACCGCGGCCGAGGAACCCGCGCCGGCGGAGCGGGCCGACACCGTCCTCCCGCTGCCCGCGCCGGGCTGGCTGGTCCAGTCCACCGCCGCCGACGGGCTCGTACGCGTGCACAACCACGGCAGTGACGACCAGCCGGCCGGCGAAGTGCTCCCCGACGATCCGCTGTACGCCCGCCTGGCGTACTCCACCGCCACCGGTCCCGTCTTCGAGGGCACCGCCGACAACCACTTCGCGCTGCTGGCCGGCGACGAGGCCAGCGAACGGGGCCCGATCCGCCCGCTCGGTGCCGGCCCCGGCTGGGCGGCCTCCGGCCACCGGCCCCGCGTCGGCGGTGCCGCGCTGCCCGGCGTGACCGTCACCTCCCTCGTCCTCGCGGCCGGCGACCTGGAGGTGCACGCCCACCTGGTCCGCGGCGCCGCCACCGGGACCGGGGTCCGGCACACCGGGTGGGCCGTGGCCGGGCAGGCGGTGCGGACCACGTCCGACGGCGGGCGGGCGCGGGCCCGGGCCGAGCGCGGGCAAGGGACCGCGCTGCTGTCCGAGGCCGTCGTGCTGCACGGTTTCCACACCGCCCGGGCACGGCGCCTGCCCGCCGGAACCGCCTTCGGGCCGTCGGCGGCGGTGCCGGTGCTGACCGGCACGGTCACCGGGGAGGAGTGCCTGTTCGTCTCGGCGATGCGGCTGACCGGCACGGACGCCGCCGCGCCGCCCGCCGTGCGGATCACGGCCGAGGCCGTGCCGCAGGGGCACCGGCTGCTCGTCCGCCTGCCCGGCGGCGGCGACCGCGAGGTGCTGTTCCACGCCGACGCGGTGACCGTCACCCCGGCCCCGCCCGGGGCAGGGCAGGGGTGACGGCAGGGGGGCGGCCAGGGTCAGGAGCGGCGTCCGGCGGTCACAGTCCCGGACCGTCGTAGGCGCCGCGGTCGGGCTTGGCCGTGGCCGAGACCGGGGTGCCCCAGTAGTCGAGGCCGCCGTTGTCCGCGACGACACCGCCGTTGCGCAGCGCGGGTGAGGTGGCCTTGAGACGGTAGCCGTCGGCGGAGGCGAGGGTGTCGCCGCCGGTTCCGGGGGCGACGAAGCCAGGGTCGCCCACGATGCCGTTGGCCGTCGGCCGCGGCACACCCTGGAAGACGTTCCACTGCCAGGAGACGCCGGGCCCGGTGGGCAGCCGGGAGTCCGCGCCGCCCACCCAGATGTTGTTCTCCAGCAGACTGTCGGCGGGCACGGAGACGTCGAGCTTCCTGCCCGGGCAGTAGACGACGTTGTTGTAGAAGCGCAGCGCCGAACGGCCGCCCCCGGCGCCCACCATGCGGCAGTCGTTCTGGGAGACGTTGTAGCGGACCACCTCGGTCGCCCCGCCCACGGTGCCGCAGCCGTCGCAGTCCAGGAAGAGCCCGCCGGCGTTGTCGCGGCTGAAGTTGTACTGCACCGTGCAGCGGCCCGTGTTGCCCCAGTCGCAGTCGAACGCCTCGCTGTCGTAGGCCGACATGACGCTGCCGTACACGGCGTTCTTCTGGATCGTCGCGTCGTGGTCGCCGAGCACCCAGATCCCGGCGAAGTTGCCGCCGGTCCACGGGTAGGCGCCGGTGCCGAGACGGGCCGCCGTGTTGTACTCGATCAGCGGTGACTCGGCGTAGGAGACGATGATGCCGTCGCCGCCGACCTCGCTGACCGTGTTGTGGTCGACGAGGACGTTGCGGCCGAGGCGGGTGTTGACCGAGCCGACGCGGACCTTGATGCCTCCGCCGCCGCAGTTGCCGACCCGGGTGTCGTGGACGTGGACGTCGCTGAGCAGCGACCCGGTGCCGGACACGCCCGTGCGGATGCACGCGGACAGCGAGAACGCCGTCGCGTGGGAGGCCTTGTCCGTCTCGCCCGCCACCTCGTCGACGATCAGTCCGTCCACGTCGAACCCGGAGTGTGTGCGGCCGTCCGTGGACTCGATGAGCAGCCCCTGCCGCTGCGCGAGATCGCCGGCCGGATCGGTCAGTTCGAGTGCTTTGATGCTCCAGTGGTCCTGGTCGGTCAGGTGGAGGGCGTTCTCCGCCCCGTCCGCGTCGATGACCGGGGCGGGGCCGGTGCCGTAGGGGGCGATGGTGACGGGTGCCTGCGCGGTGCCGCTGCCCCGCGGCGCGAGCGTGCCGTGGCACGTCGTGCCCGAGGCGACGGCCAGGGTGTCCCCGGGCCCGAAGATCAGGGCGTTGACGGAGGCCAGGGAGTTGTACGGAGCGTCCTGCGTGCCGGTGCCGTCGGCGGTCCGCGAGCAGTCCAGGTGCACGACCGTGCCGGTGGCGGCGGGGAGGACGGCGGAGGCCGGGGCGGGCGCCGGGCCGACGGGGGACGCGGTGGCGGGGGCGGCGATGAGGGCGCTCGCGGCGGTCAGGGTGGCCGCGACGAGGCCCGTGCCCAGGGATCTGATGCTCATGGAGAGGCTCCTCCTGCGTGGTCGGGGGCCCAGAAGCTAGGAGGACGACATGACCGCGTCAATACAAACGAACCAGGTGATCGGATTTCGATCAGAAATCGATCTAATGAATGATCCCCCCGGACGCTTGAGCAGTAGATCATTCTGAGATCGAATGATATTCTCCGAGGGACGTAGGACCGATGAGAAAGGGACCGCCATGTCGATCGCGGCGGACGAGCGCCGGACGCGGATCCTGGAGATCGTGCGCAAGCTCGGCACGGTCCGGGTGACGGACCTCGCGGCCCGTCTGGACCTGCCGGCGGTCACCGTGCGCCGCGATGTCGCCGCCCTCGCCGACGGCGGCCTGCTGCGCCGTGCGCACGGCTCGGTGTCGGTGCCCGAGGGGCGCTTCGGCGTGCCGGCCGACGGCCGCACCCTGGGCCTGGTCGTGCCCGCGGTGAGCCACACGGTCAGTCAGTACTTCGACGAAGTGATCGCCGGGGCGCGTGCCGCCGCCGCCGACGCCGGGGCCCACCTCGTGCTCGGCATCTCCTCCTACGACTCCTACGACCCCGGCGCGGACCGTGCGCAGGCCGAGCAACTGCTCAGGTCGGGCGCCGAAGGGCTCATGCTCACGCCCAACTGGACGTCCACGGACAACCCCCAGGACTGGCGCTGGCTCCACGAACTGCCCGTGCCCACCGTGCTGGTGGAACGCCGGGCCGTCGCCGGGACGCCCGCCGCGGAACTCGACTCGGTCAGCTCCGACCACCACCACGGAGTGCTGCTCGCCCTGCGCCACCTGTCCGCGCTGGGTCACGAGTCGGTCGTCCTCGCCGCCCGCCGCGACACCTGGACCGCGATGAAGGTGCGCAGCGGCTACGCCGAGGCCTGCCGGTCGCTGGAGCTGACACCGCAGCCGGTGATCGACATCGACGACCCCGCCACCGCTCCGGAGCTGGTGAGCCGGAAGCTCGCCGAGGGGGCGGAGCAGGGGGTGCGGGCCGCGCTCGTGCACAACGACCAGGACGCCATCCAGCTCCCGGCGCTGCTGCGGGCACGGGGCCTGTCCGTCCCCGAGGACCTGGCGCTGATCAGCTACGACGACGTCTTCGCGGCCCTCGGCGCGCCGCCGCTGACCGCCGTGGCTCCGCCCAAGAGGGCCGTCGGCGCCACGGCCGTCGACCTCCTGCTGCGCAGGCTGCGCCACGGCGCGTCCCTCCCGGTCCACCGGGTGGAACTGCTTCCCGAGCTGAAGGTGCGCGCGTCCTGCGGGGGCGACTGACCCCCGGCCGGCCGGTGTGACCACCACCTGTCAGGACGAACTGCTGCGCGAGGCGTACGCCCGCTTCACCGCCGGGGCCGTCGCCCTCTTCGAGGAGCACCTCGGCGCGGCCACCACCCCCGACGGGGCCGGGGCGGCGGTCACCGAGCTGGTGCACCGGATCTCGGACGGTGACGAACGGGACCTGGTGCTCACCTGCGAGCTGTACACCCTGGCCGCCCGGCAGCCCGCGTTCCGGGAGCTGACGCATGGCTGGATGCGGGCGAGCCGCCGGGCCTGGAGCGGCACTTCGATCCCGTGACGGTCCGTCAGCGTGACGCGCTCATCGAGGGCCTGTCCCTCCACCGGGCGCTGGACACCGCACCGCACGAGCGGGCGCTGACCGCGGACGCGGTCGCCCGGATCACCGCCTCCGCCTCCCCGCCCCGGGCCGCCCTCCCGCCCGCCGCCGAGGCTGCCGCCGCGGACGCCCGCGCGGAAGGGGTCACAGGCCGGGGCGCCGCCCGGAGTGACGAGTAGCCGGACCTCCCGGCCGGCGGACGATCTGCCTGCGGACTATTGGCAATCCATTCAGCAGCCCATAGTCTGCATAGCCATATGCAGTCGGTCCGAGCGCTCGCCCGGTCAAGCGACATCGTCCAGCGCCCACCAGGACGGAGCAGTACATGGCCCAGGCAATTGTGGAACGGCGATCCATCGACGTCGTCCCGGACGAGGAGCGCCACGGTACGGCGTTCTCGCAGTTCACCCTCTGGCTGGGGGCCAACCTCCAGATCACCACGGTGGTCACCGGCGGCCTCGCCGTGGTCCTCGGCGGCGACGTCGTCTGGTCGCTGGCCGGCCTGCTGGCGGGCAACCTGCTCGGCGGCGGGGTGATGGCCCTGCACTCGGCCCAGGGGCCCCGGCTCGGGCTGCCGCAGATGATCTCCTCCCGGGCGCAGTTCGGGGTGCGCGGCGCGGTCGTCCCGCTGGCCCTGGTCGTCGTGATGTACGTCGGCTTCTTCGCCAGCGGGTCGGTCCTCGCCGGTCAGGCCGTCGGCAAGCTGACCCGTCTCGGCCCGGTCCCCGGCATCATCCTCTTCGCGCTGGTCACCGCTGTCATGGCGATCGTCGGCTACCGTGTCATCCATGCGCTGGGCCGGGTGGCCAGTGTCGTGTGCGCGCTGAGCTTCCTGTACCTGGGCGGCAGACTCCTGAGCAGGATCGACCTCGGGCACGTCGCGCACCAGCACCACTTCACCCTGCCGATGTTCCTGCTCGCCATGTCCCTGTCGGCGTCCTGGCAGCTGGCCTTCGGCCCCTACGTGGCGGACTACTCGCGCTATCTGCCGCGGACGACCTCGCCCCGGGCGACCTTCGGCTGGACGCTCGCCGGGACCGTGCTCGGCGCCCAGTGGTCGATGGCCTTCGGCGTCCTGGTGGCCGCGACCGCGGGCACGGCCTTCCTCGACGACCAGGTCGGCTACGTCGTGAGCCTGGGCGGAGCGGGCCTGATCGCGTCCTTCCTGTACTTCGTCATCGCGCTGGGCAAGCTCACCGTCAACGTGCTCAACACCTACGGCGGCTTCATGTCGATCGTGACCAGCGTGAGCGGATTCCGCGGCCGGCGGGTGCTGTCGCAGCGCGGACGTACGGCCTACATCGCGGCCATCATGGTCGCGGGCACGGCCGTCGCGCTCGCCGGACGGAACTCCTTCCTGGACTCCTTCGCCGACTTCCTGCTCTTCCTGCTGACGTTCTTCACCCCCTGGTCGGCGATCAACCTGGTGGACTACTACCTCATCTCCAAGGAACGCTACGACCTGCCCGCCCTGTCCGACCCGCACGGCCGCTACGGCGGCTGGCGCTGGGAGGCCCTGCTCGTCTACGGCATCGGACTGGCCGCCCAGTTCCCGTTCCTGTCCACGAGCTTCTACACCGGTCCCCTCGTCGGCCCGCTGGGCGGCGCGGACATCTCCTGGATCGTCGGCCTGGCCGTCCCGGCCGTGCTCTACCGGTTCCTCGGCGCACGGCGGAACCGCCCGGCGCCCACTGCCGGTTCCGGCAGGGCGGCGGAGGCGTCCGGCGCGGCCGGCGGTACGCGCCGCCCGCTCGCGCCCACCGACCCGGCGGCCGCCGCACCCGCCGCGCCGCAGGGGGAGTGACCGGCCGCCCGGGCCGGCCCGGGCAGCGCGGACCGCGCGACATCGGCGGAGGCCTCCTGCGACGGGGCTGCGCCGGGCCGGGCGCTGCGCACCGGCACCGCCCGGGCGCGGGTCACCGGCGGGGCGCGGACGGCAGCACCTGGAGGGTGCCGCCGACCGCGCGCTCGCCCGTCGCGTCCGAGGGCTTGGTGACCAGCGCACCGCCGACGGCCATGGCGGTGGAGCCGCCGCCGTCGAGGGCGAGCGCGTCCACGGCGCCGAGCGAACGCATGAACGAAGCCGCCTCCTGCAGGGTGAAGCCCTCACTGCCGCCGCCGGTCCGGCGGCCGTCCACCGTCGCCAGGATCAGCCGGCCCCGGGCGTCGACCCCGGCCATGGTGCGCGGCTGGCGGGCGTTCGCCCAGGCGTAGCCGAACGACAGGTCCCGGGGGTCCACGACCCCCTCCGTCGCCGCGTCGATGTCCGTACGGCCGCGGCGGACCAGAGTGGGGGCGGCGCTGACGACGCTGTCACCCCGCCCCAGCCGTACCGGCCGGCCGGCCGTGTCGCGGACGTCCGCGCGGACATCGATCCGCTCGCCCCGGTGCGCGTGAGCGGTCAGCCAGGCGGCGGCCGGGCCGATTCCCTGGACGACCGTTCCGTGCGCCGGGACCGAGCCGCCCCGGGCGCCGGCCGACACCACGCGGCCCGCCGCGTCCAGGACGGCCTGGGCGCCGGGACCGGTGGGCAGCGGAGCACCGAACTCGTCCGTGAACAGCACCAGTTCGTCGGAGATGTGGCAGGTCACGTCCTGCCAGGGCCGCTCGCTGGGGGTCGCTCCCGGACGCCCGCAGTCGCGCACGAGCCCGGGGGTCCGGTTGATGCCCTGGACGTCGTGGCGTCGCGCACCCGCGGACACGGTGACCGTCGTCGTCAGATCCGCCACCCGCGCCCGCTTCCCTGCGCCCTCGATGATCAGCGCCGCCCGGGAGCCGGCGGCCATGGACTGCAGGACACCGTCGTCCGCGCTGAGGCCCGACTGCGTCCCCTGGACGCCGTCGGCGTCGGAGGTGACGAAGAAGCCCCCGTTGACGCCCACCAGGGAGCCCAGTCTCGCGGCGACCGACGAGGTGGTCGCGCGCCGGGCGACGTTGCCTTCGTGGGTGCCCCGCACCGTGCCCGTGAACCTGCCCGGGTCGATGACGGCGACGTGCACGTTCTGCCGGTCGGCGGGCTGATCGGCGTCGTAGCCCGTCCAGTCGACGGCCGTGTGGAAGCCCGCGGCCGTCACCGCCCGTGCGACGGTGCGCGCGGCGGCCTCGGTGGCGTACGTGCCGATCCTGACCCGCAGGCCCATGACGCCGTGCGGGGTGTCGGAGTACACGGGCCAGTACACCTTCTCCACCCGCGGCGGGTGGCCGGCCGCCCGCAGGCGCGCGGCGGTGTCGTCGGCCCAGTACCGCGTGCCCACCGGCGCCCAGGCCGGTGTGCCGCTGAGGCGGCCGGTGGCCGGCGCCTGGACCGTGACCGTCCACACCGGCTCGGCGCCGGTGTCCCCGAGGGCGGCACTGCGCACCTCGACGCCCGGTGCGAGCGCGGTGGCCGTCCACCTGACCGCGGACGCGGCCGGGCCGGCGGCGGCCGCGCCGGGCACCGCGGCCCGGGCCGTTCCCCACAGCCCGCCCGACGTGACGACGGCGAGCGCCGCGGTGGTGCTCAGCAGGACTCGCACCCGCGCGGCGGACCTGTGCTGGAGACCCATGACGTCCTCCCTCTCCGATGGCTGTGCCGGCCGGGACGGCCGCGGCCGCCCGGGCCGTGCCGTGCCGCCGCCTGTACCGACCGATGAGAACCGCCGGGCGCAGCAACCGCTGCTCCCGGCGGTGACGGAGCGGGGAACACTCGACGAACAGCTGTTCGTCGAGCACGGCGCCCCGCCCGGCGCCGGACGGCGGCCCCCGGCCGCTCCGCCCGGCCGTGCCCCGGTGCGGTCCGCCCCGCGACGGATCCGAGAGGGGCCCGTCCCGGGTCGGACTCCGAGCGTCGCAGACAGTAAGCCTTCTGTCACCGTACGTGCGTACGTCATCGCCGCCGCGGACCGCGAACGGCGCGCCGGGCGGACCGCGACGGGTGCGCCGGGCGGTGCGTGAAGAGCGCACATCGGGGCAGCCGACCCACCACAGAGGTTCCCGATCTTCAGCAGAATGCCAATACATTACAAACAGCGGAAAACGGACGAACAGCGAGTGAACGGGCAAGGTGGCGTGGCCATGGATGTGACACCCGACGGACAGGCCGGCCCCTCCGGAGGGGAGCGCCTCCGGGAGACCGTCGCTCACCTGCCCCAGCAGGTCCGCGACGAGCTGACCCGCAGACTGAGGCGCAGCCGGCGCGCGCTGCGCAAGGAGGACGTGCAGGTCGTCGAGCCGCCCCTGCTCAGGCGCGCGGTCGGTGCCTCCGCCCTCGGCAACTGCATGGAGTGGTTCGACTTCGGCGTCTACAGCTACCTCGCCGCCACCATCGGGAAGGTCTTCTTCCCCGGCGCCTCACCCGGCGCGCAGGTCATCTCCTCCTTCGCGACCTTCGCCGCCGCGTTCGTGGTGCGGCCGCTGGGCGGCCTCTTCTTCGGGCCCCTCGGGGACCGCCTCGGGCGGCAGAAGGTCCTCGCCACCACCATGATCATGATGGCGGCCGGCACGTTCGCCATCGGCCTGATCCCCAGTTACGGCACGATCGGCATCGCCGCGCCCGTGCTCCTGCTGCTCGCCCGGATGGTCCAGGGCTTCTCCACCGGCGGCGAGTACGGCGGGGCCACCACCTTCGTGGCCGAGTACTCGCCCGACCGCCGCCGCGGCTTCCTCTCCAGCTGGCTGGACTTCGGCACCTTCGTCGGGTACGCCCTGGGCTCCGCCCTGGTCACCGCTTTGAACTTCCTGCTCAGCGACGGCCAGATGCTCTCCTGGGGCTGGCGGATCCCGTTCCTCATCGCCGGCCCGCTCGGTGTCATCGGCCTGTACATGCGCCTCAAGCTGGAGGAGTCGCCCGCCTTCCAGCAGCAGCTCGACGAGCACGAGAAGAGCCTCGCGCAGAAGTCGGCGGGCAGCGAGTTCAAGACCATCGTCAAGAAGCACTGGGCGGCCCTGCTCATCTGCATGGGCATCGTGCTGCTCTACAACGTCACCAACTACATGGTGACCGGGTACCTGCCCACCTACCAGACGGAGACCCTCCACCGCTCCAGCGGCTCGGCCGACCTCCTGGTCCTGCTCGGCATGGTGTGGATCGTGCTGCTGATCACCTTCATCGGCCGCCTCAGCGACCACGTCGGCAGGCGTCCGGTCTACGCCGTCGCCGCCGCCGCGATGATCGTCCTCGCCGTCCCCGCCTTCCTGCTGCTCAAGATGGACGGCACCTGGCCGCCGATCGCGGGAGTCCTGCTCCTGTCCACCCTCCTGGCCTGCTTCGCCGCCCCCAGCGCCGCCACCCTGCCCGCGCTCTTCCCCACCGCCATCCGCTACGCGGCCATGGGCATCGGCTTCAACTTCGCCGTCGCCGCGTTCGGCGGCACCACCCCGCTGGTCACCGCTGCCCTGGTCAACGCCACCGGTGACGACCTGATGCCCGCCTACTACCTGATGCTGGCCGGCGTCATCGGCCTGGTGACCGTCAAGTTCCTGCCCGAGAGCGCGCAGGTGCCGCTGCACGGTTCGCAGCCGATGGTGGGTTCCGAGGAGGAGCAGCGTGAACTGCTCTCCACCTCCGAGGAGCTGTACCGCGCCACCCGCGGGACGCGGTAGGGGGCCAAGCGGCGGAGGATGTCACGGCCGGCGGCCGCGAGCCCCGGGCCGATTCCCGCCCCTTTTCCTTACCGTCATTTGATAGGACACCTATATAGGAGCGTGATACGAAAGAGGAGTGGACCAGTCGCACTCCGCACCCGGCGCGCAGGACACCGCACGGGCCCTGGCCGACCTGGCCTCGGCGGTGGTCAGAGCCCTGACGGACCGGCGCGGGCTGAGCCTGACCGCCGCCGCCACCCTGGCCCGGCTCGAACGCGACGGCCCCGCCCGGCTGACCGCACTGGCCGCCGCCGAGGGCGTCACCCAGCCCTCCATGACCCAACTGGTGCAGCGGCTGCAGTCGCAGGACCTCGTGGCACGGGTCGGCGACCCCGGTGACGGCCGGGTCAGCCTCGTCACCCTCACCGGCACCGGCCGGGCCGTCCTCGCCGAGCGCAGGCAGGCCCGCGACGCCCGGCTGGCCGAGCTGCTCACCGCCCTGCCCGCCGAGGACCAGCAGGCGCTGGGCGCGGCGATGCGGACCGCCCTGCCGCTCGTACGGCGGATGCTCGGGGAACGCGCGGAGCAGCCCACGCCTCCCGGACACCAGCCCACCGGGAGCACACGATGACCACCGTCCAGCAGCGCGGACGCAGGGCGTGGACCGGCGTGGACCACCCCGGCTACAAGTGGGTGGCGCTGACCAACACCACCGTCGGCATGCTGCTCGCCACCATCAACAGCTCGATCGTGCTGATCTCGCTGCCCGGCATCTTCACCGGCATCCGCCTCGACCCGCTCGAACCGGCCAACGTCAGCTACCTGCTGTGGATGCTGATGGGCTACATGCTCGTCACCGCCGTCCTGGTGGTGGCCCTCGGGCGGCTCGGCGACATGAAGGGCCGGGTGCGGATCTACAACGCCGGGTTCCTCATCTTCACGCTCACCTCGGTGGTCCTCTCGCTCGACCCCTTCCACGGCGGCGGCGGGGCGCTGTGGCTGATCGGCTGGCGCATCGTGCAGGCGGTCGGCGGGTCGATGCTGATGGCCAACTCCGCCGCCATCCTCACCGACGCCTTCCCGGCACGGCAGCGCGGCATGGCCCTGGGCGTCAACATGGTGGCCGGCATCGCCGGCTCGTTCCTCGGCCTCGTCCTCGGCGGCGTGCTCGTCACCTGGAACTGGCGCTCGGTGTTCTGGGTCAACGTGCCCATCGGCCTGATCGGCACCGTATGGGCGTACAAGTCGCTGCACGAGACCGGTGTGCGCAGACCGGGACGGATGGACTGGTGGGGGAACGTCACCTTCGCCGCCGGGCTGACGGTGCTGCTCGCCGCGATCACCTACGGGATCCAGCCCTACGGCGGTCACACCATGGGCTGGACCGACCCGTGGGTCATGGCAGGACTGATCGGCGGCCTGGCGCTGCTCGGCGTGTTCTGCCTGGTCGAGACGAAGGTGCCCGAGCCGATGTTCCCGCTCGGCCTGTTCCGCAACGCGGCCTTCGCGGGCGGCAACGCGGCCACCCTGCTGGGCGCCGTCGCCCGCGGCGGACTGCAGTTCATGCTGATCATCTGGCTCCAGGGCATCTGGCTGCCCCTGCACGGCTACGACTACGCCGACACCCCGCTGTGGGCCGGTATCTACATGCTGCCGCTGACCATCGGCTTCCTGCTCGCCGGGCCGGTGTCCGGGGCGCTGTCCGACCGGTTCGGGGCCCGGCTGTTCGCCGCGTCCGGGTTCGTGGTGATGGCGGTGTCGTTCGCCGGCCTGCTCGTCCTGCCCAGCGACTTCGGCTACTGGGTCTTCGCCGGACTGATCCTCCTCAACGGCCTCGGCGGAGGCCTGTTCGCCGCCCCCAACACCTCCGTCATCATGTCCAGCGTGCCCGCCGACGCGCGGGGCGCCGCCTCCGGCATGCGGGCCACCTTCCAGAACGCCGGCATGGTGCTGTCCATGGGTGTCTTCTTCTCGCTCATGGTCGCCGGGCTCTCGGGCACGCTTCCGCACACCCTGGCCTCGGGCCTGACCGACCAGGGCGTCCCGGCCGGCGCCGCCCGCACGGTCGCCGGACTGCCCCCGGTCGGCGTCCTGTTCGCCGCGTTCCTCGGCTACAACCCCGTCCAGCACCTGCTCGGACCGGACATCCTCGGCCACCTCTCCCCGTCCGCCGCCGCGCACCTCACCGGCCGCGAGTACTTCCCGCACCTGATCGCGCAGCCGTTCCACCACGGCCTCGTCGTCGTCTTCTCGCTCGCCATCGCCATGTCCCTGGCCGCCGCGGCGGCCTCGCTGGTCCGCGGCCGCGCGGGCACCCCGGCACCGGCAGCGCCCGTCGCCGCCACCGCTGCCGTGCCGCGTCCGGTGAGTCCCGGATCCGTGCCCGGCACCCGGCCCGCGCCGCGGGAGCGCGTACGAGAGGCTGCCGGCGGCCCGGCCGCGGGGGCCGCCGTCCTGCACGGCACGGTCCGCCACCCGGACTCCGGCCGGCCCCTCGCCGGCGCCCGTGTCACCGTGCTCGGCGCCGGGGGCGAACCGGTGGACGCGGCCACGACCGCCCCGGACGGCACGTACACGGTCACCGGCCTCGCCCCGGGCGCCTACACCGTCACCACCGACGGCGGCCCGCCCCTGTCCGCGGAGGTCGTCGTCGGCGACGGCGCCACGACCGTCCACGCCGACCTCGGCCCCGGCCGGCGGCCGGACTGACCCCGCCGGTGCCATGCCCGGACCGCCGCGAGGGCAGCGGCCCGGTCCGGTGAGGGGCTACAGTCGGTGGGCCGCGGGGGCCGTGAGGAGGGGGCTGTGTCCATGAGCAGGAACATCGTCGATCTCGCCGCGCTCGGTGAGCCGTTCACCCGGGACCCGTACCCGGTGTACGCCCGGTTACGGGCGCAGGGCCCGGTGCACCGCATCCGGATGCCCGAAGGGGGAGCGGAGGCCTGGCTCGTCGTCGGGTACGAGGCCGGGCGTGCCGCGCTCGCCGATCCCCGGCTCACCAAGGACTGGGCGAAGGCGTCGCCCGCGCTGCCCCTGGGGCCGGTCTCCTCCGGGCCCCACATGCTCAGCTCCGACCCGCCCGACCACACGCGGCTGCGCAGGCTGGTCGCCCGCGAGTTCACGGCACGCCGGGTGGAGGAACTCGCCCCGCGCGTCCAGAAGACCACCGACGCCCTCCTGGACCGGATGCTCGCCGCCCCCGACGGGCGGGCGGACCTCGTCGAGGCCCTGTCCTTCCCGCTGCCCATCTCCGTCATCTGCGAACTCCTCGGCGTCCCCGACCTGGACCGCGTCTCCTTCCGGACCTGGTCCAACGACGCGATCGGCGCCAGTGACGTCACGCGGCGCAAGGCCGCGGCGGCCGCGATGGCCCGGTACATGCGGGAGCTGGTGAGCGGCAAGCGGCAGCGGCCGGGCGAGGACCTGCTGAGCGCGCTGATCCACGCCGAGGACGACGACGGCGACCGCCTCTCCCACGAGGAACTCGTCGGCATGGCCTGGCTGCTGCTCGTCGCCGGCCACGAGACCACCGTCAACCTCATCTCCAACGGCGTCCTCGCCCTGCTCACCCACCCCGCCCAACTGGCCGCCCTGCGCGCCGATCTCGGGCTGATCGACGCCGCCGTCGAGGAGATGCTGCGCTACGACGGCCCGCTGGAGACCCCCACCTACCGCTTCACCACCGACCCCGTGACGCTCGGCGGAACCGTCGTGCCCGGCGGCGGTGAACTCGTCCTCGTCGCCATCGCCGACGCCAACCGGGACCCGGAGCGCTTCGCCGGACCCGAGCGCTTCGACATCGCCCGCGACGCCCGCGGTCATGTGGCGTTCGGCCACGGCATCCACCACTGCCTGGGCGCGCCGCTGGCCCGCCTCGAGGCGCGCATCGCCGTGCGGACCCTGCTGGAACGCTGCCCCGACCTGGCCCTCGACATCCACCCGGCGGCGATCACCTGGCGCCCCGGACTGATGATCCGCGGCCCGCGCAGTCTGCCGGTGCGGTTCACCCGGTGACTCGGGGCGCGGCGGCAACCCGGTGGGCCGGCGGGGCGCCGCCGCCCCCTCGGCCCACCCTCCCGCTGCCGTAGCCCCCGCTGTCCCGCGGCCGTACCGCTCCGCACCTCTTGACGTGTCAGGTTCAGACCTTTAGGTTCCCGGGTCACCGGCAGTGCATGTACACGTTCGACGTTCAGCCGGTTGAACAGTTCGGTCCGGCACCGCTTCCCCCCACCCGGCAGGAACCCCCATGACCTCCTCCCAGCGCTCCCGGATCGTCGCCCTCGCGACGGTCGTGGCACTCACCGGCACCCTGGCCGTCCTCGGCGCGGGCGGCGCCGACGCCGCCGACCCGAAGGCCGCACCGGGCGGCAACTTCGACCTGTCGACCTGGCAGCTCCAGGAACCGGTCGGCTCACCCGGGTCCCCGACCACCATCCCCTCCGCACGGCTCCAGGGGCCCGACGGCTACCAGGACGCGTACTTCTACACCGACACCCGCGACGGCGCGATGACCTTCTGGGCACCCGAGAAAGGGGTCACCATGCCGAACTCCCACTACGCCCGCTCCGAACTGCGCGAGATGAACCGCGACGGCAGCGCCGCCGACTGGCCGCTCAGCGGCACCCACCGGCTGGACGCCACGCTCCGCGTGGTCTCCGTGACCTCGAACGTGTGCGTGGGACAGATCCACCTGGGCACCGGCGGCTCCTCCACCAAGCCGCTGGTGGAGCTGTACTACCGGGCCGGCGGGGACATCGTCCTCGGCACCGAGAACTCACCCTCCGGCGGCCAGACACTGCACACCGTCGGGCACGTCTCCACCGGCAAGACGTGGCGGTACACCATCGCCGTCTCCGGCGGCGACACCATCGACCTGACCGTCGACGGCAGCACCACCCACTACGCCATCCCCTCCTCGTTCCGGCAGTACAAGCAGTACTTCAAGGCCGGTTCGTACAACCAGTCCTCCTCCGACAGCACCACGAAGGGGGCCCGGGTCGCCTTCTACGGCCTCACGGTCGGCCACAGCCGGTCGTGACGGACCGCGCGCGGCGCCGGGCGGCCGCCGGGGGCGCGGGCCGGCCGCTCAGCTCCGGGCGCGGGCCGCTCGTGCCCACCGGCGCACGAGCGGGACGCAGGACTCGGCGAAACGGTCGTAGTCGGCGGGCGTGTTGTAGACGTGGGCCGACAGCCGCAGGTACCCCACCCCGTCGAAGCTGGTGAAGGCGGCCTCCGCGCCCAGTTCGGCGGTGGCCCGGTCGCGCAGGGCGTCCGCGGCGACGCGGCTGGTGCCCAGGCCCTCGGGCAGGCGGACCAGGCGCATGCCGGGCACGGGCATGCCCACGTCGGCGCTCTCCGCCGGGCCCGAGGACCCGGCGAACGCGGCGGCGATCACGCGGGCGCCGTAGTCCGCCAGTTCGTCCATGTAGCGGCGGGCCGTCTCCCAGCCCCAGGTGTCCGCGACGAAGTCGAGGGCCGCCGGCGCGGCGAGCGGGCCGGTGGCGTCCAGGGTGCCCTGCTGGTCGAACCGGTCGGGGAACGGCTCGGCAGCGGCCCAGGAGTCGATCAGCGGGTACAGGTGCTCGCGCAGCGGCCCGCGCGCGACCAGCGCGGCCGTGCCGCGCGGTGCGCAGCCCCACTTGTGGAGGTTGCCGACCCAGGCGTCGCAGACCAGCCCGTCGAGCGGGGCGGCCAGCAGACCGGGCGCGTGCGCGCCGTCCACCAGCAGCGTGACGCCGCGCCGGGCCAGCTCCGCACCCACCCGCTCCACGGGCAGCCTGCGGGCCGTCGCGGAGGTGATCTGGTCCAGGACCACCAGCGCGACACCGTCGTCCACCTCGGCCATCACGGCCTGGTGGGCCTGGTCCGCGTCGGCGGCCAGCGGCACCCGTGCCGTGCGGACCCGGCGGCCCCAGCGGCGGGCGAGGCGTTCGGCCCCCATGGTGACCGCGCCGTAGCCGTGGTCGGTGACGACGACGTCGCCGCCGGGGCGCGCGGTCAGGGCGGCGTAGACGACACTGGCGCCCGCGCTGGCGTTCGGCACCAGCGCGAGGTCCGCGGCCTCGGTCCCCAGATGGCGGGCGACGGCGCCCCGGGTCTCGGCGATCCGGGCGGGCAGCCGCGGGAACCAGACGACCGGCGCGCGCTCCATCTCGGCCCGCAGCTCGTTCTGCCGGCGCTGGGCGGCCAGCGGAACGGCGCCGAACGACCCGTGGTTGAGGTGCAGCAGACCGGGATCGAGGGACCAGGCCGCGGCGGCGGGCCGTCCGTCCTCCAGGAGCAGCGGACGGGGCGCGGTGACGACCTCGGTCTCGGTCACGGGACTCCAGCTTCCTCGGTGCCTGCCGCGGCGGACGAGGGCGCGCGGCGGCGCACCGCCTGTCATGGCTCGATCGGAACCCTCACACCCTACGTGCCACTCCGGCGCCGCCCCGCCGGCAGTTCGTATGCCGCCAAGCGGAATGCGTCCGAAAGCAATATTGCAGCGCCCTGCAAGATTGCTTACGGTTCCGATATGGACGAATTGTGATGCTCGCAGCGCACGGACAGCCCGTTGCGGATGGTTCCCCCACGAGAGGCGGCACCTCATGACCATCAGCGATCCCCAGGCGTTCCCGTTCCACGAGACCGACGAACTGATCCTCGAGCCGGAGTTCGAGGAGCTTCGCGCGAACCGGCCGATGTGCCCGGTGCGCCTGGCCCACGGCGAGCCCGCCTGGCTGGTGACCAGGTACGAGGACGTGAAGACCGTGCTCGGCGACCCGCGGTTCAGCCGGGCCGAGGCGGTCTCCCGCGACGAGCCCAGGACGCGGTACCACCGGGGTCTGAGCGGCAACATCCTGGCGTTCGACCCGCCCGAGCACACCCGGCTCAGGCGGGTGGTCGCCAAGGCGTTCACCGCCCGCCGCGTCGAGCAGCTGCGGGTGCGGGCCCAGGCCGTCGCCGACGGTCTCGTCGACGCGATGACGGTCCGGGGCGCGCCCGCCGACCTGGTGGCCGACTTCGCCCTGCCGCTGCCGGTCACGGTCATCTGCGAACTGCTGGGCGTGCCGCTGGAGGACCGGACACGGTTCCGCCTGTGGTCCGACGCCCTGCTCTCCACCACCCGCTTCCGCCCCGAGGAGGTCGAACGCTACGCCGACGAACTCTCCGCCTACATGGCGGGACTGGTCGCCGAGCGGCGCAAGGAAACCCGGGACGACCTGCTCGGAGTGATGGTGGCCGCGCGGGACGAGGAGGACCGGCTCTCCGAGGACGAACTGGTCGCCATGGGCGTCAGCGTCCTGGTCGCGGGCCATGAGACCACCGCCAGCCAGATCCCCAACTTCGTGTACACGCTGCTCGAGCATCCCGGCGAGCTGTCCCGGCTCCGCGCCGACCTGGACCTCGTACCCCAGGCCGTCGAGGAACTGATGCGGTTCGTGCCCCTGGGCAGCGGCGGGATCGCGCGCTACGCGCTGGAGGACGTCGAGCTGAGCGGCGGAGTGGTGCGCGCGGGCGAACCGGTGGTCGCCTCCAACGCGTCGGCCAACCGCGACACCGCCGTCTACACCTGCCCCGAGAAGCTCGACCTGACCCGCCAGGAGGCCTCGCACGTCGGGTTCGGCCACGGACCGCACCACTGCCTGGGGGCCCAACTGGCCAGAATGGAACTCCAGGTGGCCCTGCGCACACTGCTGGAGCGCCTGCCCGGCCTGCGTCTGGCCGGCACCGCCGAGGACCTCGTGTGGAAGGCGGGGGCCGGGGTGAAGGGGCTGCAGAAGATGCTGGTGACCTGGGACGCGGCGTGACCGGCCGGGACCAGGACCCCACCCGGCGCGCTCCCGGCGGGGTCCCGGCGCCGGGCGAGGAAGCCTGGCGCGTCCAGGTCGACGAGAAGGCGTGCATGGCCACCGGCATCTGCGCGGGCGTCGCACCCGGGCGGTTCCAGATCCGTGACGGTGCCTCGCACCCGACGTCGCCGACCACCGAGCCGGCACCGGAGGTGGTCGACGCGGCGGAGTCCTGTCCCATGGAGGCCATCTTGGTGACGCACCGCGACACCGGCGTCCGTATCGCGCCCGAGGAGTAGGCGGCGGGACGACGGGACCGCCGGTACGTGCGGCCCCTGCCTCCGGGCGGGTGGCCCCGCGTACCGGCGGCCCGTCAGGTGACCGGGGGCGGGCGGTGAGGCGGCGGGTGTTTCCTGCGGCCAGTGGTCGGCGCTGAGCCTGAGCCTGCCTGCGGCCCGTACGGCCTCTGCGGTCAGGGCGGACCCAGCGGCCCAGGCGTCCAGTTCGGTCCAAGCGGCCCATGCGACCTGTACGGCCCGTGCGGCCTCTGCGGTCCGTGCACCCCGTGCGGCCGGTGCCGCCCGTGCGGCCGGCGGTGGTCCTGCTCCGGTCGCCCGGCTTTCCGCTCCGATTACGCTACGGCCATGACGGGCGAGACGAGGGTGTCCCACCGGGAGCGCAGCAAGGCCAGACGACGGGAGGCCATCAGGCGCGCGGGAATGCGCCTGTTCGCCGAGCAGGGCTACGACGGGACGACCATCGCCGACATCGCCGAGGCGGCGGACGTCGCGCCCCGGACGGTCTCCCTGTACTTCCCCTCCAAGCACGACATCGCCCTGTCCGTGCCCGACGAGATCGCGGCCCGGCTCACGGCCGTCTTCAGGGACCGGCCCGACTCCGGGTTCCTCGATGTCGTCGACACCTGGCTCAGGGGCGAGGCCGACGCCCTGGACCCGGAGGTCGTGGCGCTGCTCACCGCGATGTACGAGGCCAACCCGGCACTGCGGGCCCACGGCAGCAGTCAGATCACCGAGGCCGTCCGCATCACCGGGCCCGCCCTGGCCGCCGCCACCGGACTGCCCGGTGACCATCCGGTGAACGCCGTCGTCGGAGCCGCCGTCGGTGCCGCGCTGAGCCAGTACTTCGCCACCATCCTGCAGAACGAGGACGCGGCCGGATCGCACCGGCTGTTCATGGACTGTCTGCACGCCCTGGTCGACGCCGCCCGTCGCGGGGCCCCCGGCGTCTGACGCGCGGGGCGCGCCCCGGCCCCTTCCGGGAGGCGGGCGAGGCGGGCGCCCTGCCCGGGGGCCCGGAGGCCGGTGTCCTGCCGGGCCGGCGGACGGCCCGCCGGGCAGGGCGGCCGGGTGTCAGGAAGCCGGGCCGGCGGGCGGCTCGCCGGTGACCGCGGCCTGGTACAGCGCGCGGACGGCGGTGCCGAAGTAGGCGCTGTAGGACACCTGCGAGGTGTTGCCGCCGGTGTGGTAGCCGCCGATCACCCCGATCACCGCCCAGCCGCCGGGCCACGGCACCAGCATCGGTCCGCCGCTCGTCCCGCCGACGAACGCGTCGCAGGCGATCCGCGGGAACGTGCCCGGTTCGGCCGGGTCGTCACTGACCCACGCCGTCGTCCAGCTCCAGCACTCCAGCGGCTCGGCGGCGCCCGCCGGGTAGCCGATCATCCGCACGGGCGCGTGGAGGTAGCCGGTCCCGGTGAGCAGCCGCACCGCGCCGACCGCGTCCTGCAGCAGCGTCCCGTTCTCGCCGGGCTCCGTGACGGCGAGGGCGACGTCGTACTCGGCCCCGGCGTGCGCGCCCAGGTCGTAGTACCGCTGCGGCACGTAGATCCGGTCGGCGCGGACCGGGAAGATCCCGAAGGGCTTGAGCCCGTCGTGGTACTGCGGTACGAAGCCCAGGTGCCGCTTCGCGGACGCGCCGGCGTAACTCTTCAGGCAGTGTCCGGCGCTGAGCACCAGCGACCGGCCGGGGCTGCGCACCACGGAGCCGCTGCAGGTGCGGCCGGTGCCGGCGGTGTCGGTCCAGAAGAAGGTGCCGGCCTGCGGTATGCCGGTGAAACTTCTGCTGGGCGGGATGTACTCGCCGGGCCGCGGCCCGTCCACCGCCGGTGAGGCGGCGACGGCGGCCGGACCGGACTCGGTGCCCTTGGCGAGGTCGCCGGGCAGGGCGGCGGCCATCCTGGCCGGCGTCCAGTAGGCGTCGAGCCGGGCCGCGGCGGGGCCGGGACCGGCCGGATCGCCGTCGGCGAAGGCCGCCGGGGCGAGTCCCGCACAGAGCAGCAGAGCCGACGCGCAGGCGGCGGCGTAGCGGACCATCCTTGTACTGCGCACCATCAGTTCCCCTCGGAGCGGACACAAGTGACGGTTCACCCTACGGTCCGGGCGTCCGTCCGTCCGCCCTTGCGCGCCACGGTTCCTGACGACCCGTCGCGGCCCGCCCCGCGCCTGCTCACCGCCCCGTGCCGGACGTGTTCACCGGCCCGTGCCGGACGCGTCTCACTGACCCAGGACGTACTTCACCGTCGGCCCGGCGGTCCAGCCGCCGTCCACGACCAGTTCGGCGCCCGTGACGTACGGGGCGGCGTCGGAGAGCAGGTACACGATGGCGCCCGCCACCTCGTGCGGCTCACCGACCCGGCCCATGGGCGTGTTCGGGCACCTGCCCTCGCCCTGCTCGATGCCGACGGAGGCGGTCATCGGCGTGTACGTCATGCCCGGGTGCACCGAGTTCACCCGGATCCGGGCCGTGCCCAGCTCCACCGCACCGATCTTCGTCAGCCCACGGACGCCCCACTTCTTCGGATGTGGCCCGCGCGGGCACGCGCCCGTCCGGGCACGCCCCGCGCGGGGGCCGGCGGTCTGTCAGTAGTGGGTGCCGCCGTCGATGCGCACCTCGGTGCCGGTGATGAACCGGCCGTCCTCGCAGGCGAGCATCGCGACCACGGAGGCCACCGTCTCCGGGCCGGCGAAGCCGTCGCCGAGGGCCGGTGCCAGCTTCACGAACAGGCTCATGTCGGCGTCCTCGGGCAGCCCCGGGCCCGCGCTCTGCCCGCTGGCGCCGCTGCCGTCGGTCATGCCGGAGGAGATGGAGCCCGGCTGCACGGCCGTGAACCGGATGCCGCGCCCCGCGTACTCGGCGGCCAGCGCGTGCGTCATCGACTGGATGCCGCCCTTGCTCGCCGCGTACGCGGCCATGTAGGGGTGCGCGAACACCGCCGAGGTCGAGCTGAAGTTGACGACCGCCGCGTCCCGGCCCTCCAGCAGGGCCGGTATGCACTCGCGGATCACCAGGAAGGTGCCGACGAGGTTGACCTGCAGGACGCGGGTGAAGGCCTCCAGGCTCGTCTCGTGGGTGTGCGAGGAACGCAGGATCCCGGCCGCGTTGACCAGCACGTCCAGACCCCCGAGCGCGGCGCGGGCCGCGGCGACGCCGTCGCGCACCGACGCCTCGTCGGCGATGTCGACGACGGCCGTGGTGAGCCGGTCCGCGTCGGCGCCCGCCTTCGCGGCGGTGTCCAGCAGGCCCCGCTCGCTGACGTCGGCGGCCACGACGGTGCCGCCCTCCGCGAGGACGCGCAGCACGGTGGCCTGGCCGATGCCCGAGCCGCCGCCGGTGATCAGCGCGCGGCGGCCTTCATAGCGGTTCATGTGTGTCTCCGACCCGGCCCGTCGGTCACCGACGAGGCCCTGCGGCGCCGGCTCTCTTGCCCGCTGGCGCTCTCGGTGCCGTCACGGTACGCCCTAGTGGCACGTTTTGCCATCTCGTCCTGACGTGCCGACCTGCGTCGGTGGGGCGTAGGCTTCTGCGGGTGAGCACCAAGCCGTCCGCGACCCTGACCGAACGCCGCAAGGCCGCCACCCAGCTCGACATCGCCCACGCCGCGGCGGAACTCTTCGCCACGCGGGGCCCCGACGGCACGACGGCCGAGGAGATCGCCCTGCGCGCGGGAGTCGCGCTGCGCACCTTCTACCGGTACTTCCGCTCCAAGCAGGACGCCGTGAGCCCGCTGCTCGCCGACGGCGCCGACCGCTGGCGGGCCCTGCTGGAGGCGGCGGAGCCCGGCACGCCGCTCCAGCGGGCGCTGGAGGACGCGGTCGGGCAGGCGCTCGCCACGCCCGACGAGGAAGCCGAGCGGGCGCTGCTGCGCACCCGGGGGCTGCTGCGCGCGGCGGCGGACGATCCCGCGCTGCGGGCGGTCTGGTACCGCGTGAACCAGGAGTCGGAGGAGCGGCTCGTGCCCGTGCTGGCCCGGCTCGCGGGGCCGCGGGCGCAGCCGCTGGAGGTGCGGCTGGCGGCGGCCGCGGCCACCGACGCGATCCGGATCGCGCTGGAGACCTGGGCGGCCACCGACGCCGGTACGGAGGGACCCGCCTCACCCGTGGGCCTGGCCACGCGCTGTCTGCGCGGGCTCGTCGGCGGCATGGAGCCCTGGGGCCGGGAGGCCGGGGCGGAGCCCCGGTAGGCCTGCCGCGCCGGCCCCGCGCGTGAGGCGGTAGGTCCACCCGCCGGCCCCGGGGGCGTGAGGCGGTCGGCCCACCCGCTGGCCCCCGGGGGCTGGCCTCGGCAGGCCTCCCCGCCGGGCCGCGGGGCGGGACGCGGTGTACTCGTGCGCCGGGCCGCGCCCCGGACGCGGACACCGCCGTCCGGTGAACCTTCGTCACCGTCTGAAAAACCCTCGGCCCCGCCGGAAGGGATCCGGCGGGGCCGAGGGGACGTACGCCCGGGCCGGGCGGCGGGGCGGCCGTCAGCCGGCCACCGGGGCGGCCTGCTTCGGCTCGCTGTACACGCTCTCCACCTCGTCGACCGGGGACGCCGACGCGCTGTCGTACTTGGCGTGGTCGAGGATCTTCTCGCGGGCGGCCACGATGACCGGGATGAGGGCCTGGCCCGCCACGTTGGTGGCGGTGCGCATCATGTCCAGGATCGGGTCGATCGCGAGCAGCAGACCCACGCCCTCCATCGGCAGGCCGAGGGTGGACAGGGTGAGCGTCAGCATGACCGTCGCTCCGGTCAGACCGGCGGTGGCCGCCGAGCCGATCACCGAGACGAACGCGATGAGCAGGTACTCCTTGACGCCCATGTGCACGTGGAAGATCTGCGCCACGAAGATCGCGGAGATCGCCGGGTAGATCGCCGCGCAGCCGTCCATCTTGGTCGTCGCGCCGAACGGCACGGCGAAGGAGGCGTAGTCCTTGGGGACACCGAGGCGGATCGCCGACTGCTGGGTGACCGGCATGGTGCCGACCGAGGAGCGGGAGACGAACGCCAGCTGGATGGCCGGCCAGGCACCCTTGAAGAACTGCAGCGGGTTCAGCTTGCCGACGGTGGCGAGCAGCAGCGGGTACACGCCGAACAGCACCAGGGCGCAGCCGACGTAGATGTCCACCGTGAACGTGGCGTAGTTGCCCAGCAGGTTCCAGCCGTACTGCACGATGGCGCGGCCGATCAGGCCCGCGGAGCCGATCGGGGCGAGCAGGATCACCCACCACAGGGCCTTCTGCAGCAGCTCCAGGATGGACTCGGACAGGGTCAGGATCGGCTGGGCCTTCGGACCGATCTTGAGGATCGCGACACCGGCGACGACCGCCATGAAGACGATCTGGAGCACGTTCAGCTCGGTGAACGGCGTCACGACGTCGGTCGGGATGATGCCCGTCAGGAAGTCGAGCCAGCTGCCGGCGTGCTCCGGCTTGGCGCCGTCGGCCGCGGTGAGGTCCGAGCCGGAACCGGGGTTGGAGACCAGGCCGATGACCAGTCCGATCACCACCGCGATCAGCGAGGTGATCATGAACCAGAGCAAGGTGCGGCCGGCCAGGCGCGCCGCGTTGTTGACCTTCCGCAGGTTGGTGATCGACACCATGATCGCGAAGAAGACCAGCGGTGCCACGGCCAGCTTCAGCAGCTGGACGAAGATGCCGCCCACCTTGTCGAGGGTGGTGGCGAGCCAGGACACGTCGTAGGTGCGGGCGACGAAGCCGAGGACCAGGCCGACGGCGAGGCCGATCAGGACCTGGGCCCAGAAGGGGACGGGTATCCGGAAGCCGGACTTCGCGGGCTTCGGATCAGCGGTGTTCGCGGACACGGACACACTCCAGTAGGAACGCGTGGGGCGGGACGAGCGGGACGTACGTACAGGAAGCAGCGACCGTGAAGAAGTGTCAACGGCGCCGCCGCACCGGGGAGTTCGCGATCAGACGCGACAAGCCGCGGACATGCAGCGGCAGAGATCGACGTGCAGGCGCGCCACGAGCGGTACGCCCGTGACGGCGCGGCGGACGCCCGGGGAGGCGTCGGCGCGGTGCGCGGCTGCTGTCTTCATGACAGGAACGTTAACACTTGAACTTTGAGAACCTCAAAGCGAGCCTTTGGTCAATGCTGACCCCGGCCCGCTCGGCCGGCGCCGGCCCGCCCCGGTCAGCGCCGCAGCGCCTCGAACGCGTCGCGCGCGGCGGTCCCGATCGCGAGGTCGATGTCCGGTGCCAGGCCGGCCCGGCGGTCGCAGCGGGTGAGGGCGGCGATCGCCACCCGGTGACCGGAGCCGGCCTCCACCACACCGACCTCGTGCCGCAGGTGCAGGAACGTGCCGGTCTTGCCGCTCACCCGCAGGGTGTCGGCGCGCAGCTCGCTGGAGAGCCGGTGCGTGAAGACCTGCGCCCCCATCAGCCGGCGCAGCTCCGCGGTGGCGGGGGGCCGGGAGATCTCGTCCCGCCAGACCCGCTGCAGCAGATCCACGAGCGCGGCGGCGGTACCGGCGTTGGCGCGGGCCGGATCCAGCGTCTCGATGGTGTGCCGCCCCGAGCGTTCGTCGCGCACGGCCAGCTCCAGCGCGAGGGAGAAGTCCTTCCCGGCGGCGCCGGCGGCGCACTCGTACATGCGGTTCATGCGGTGGCGCACCCGCAGCTCCCCGCACCCCCAGGAACGCAGGCGGGCGTCGGCCTCGGCCGCGGGGACCAGGCCGAAGAGCGTGTCGGCGGCGGCGTTGTCGCTGACCGTGAGCATCAGGTGGAGCAGGTCGCCGACGGCCACGGTGGCGGGGTACCGGAACGCCGCCAGCCCGGTGGGCCCGACGCTGCTGGTGGCCGGGTCGACCGTCACCGCGCGCGCGGCGTCGAGCTCGCCGGCCGCGATCCGGTCCAGCACCACCAGGGCGAGCGGCACCTTGACGACCGAGGCGAGCGGCAGCGGCACGCCGGCGTCGAACCCGAGCTGCTCGCCGGTGTCGATGTCGCGGGCCAGGAACGAGCCGCGCACACCGATGGCCGCCCAGTCCGCGGCGATCGCCTCGGCTACGTCGAGGAGCGCGCCGTCACCGACGAGGTGCGCGGGCCGGTGCGGCGGGTGCTCCGGCGGGAGCGGCAGGCCGGCGCTCATCCGCGGGCCGCCAGCCGTGTCACCGCGTCCTCGTCCGTTCCCGGGGGAGGGCCCGCCGCGGGGGACGCCGTCCCGGCACCGACACCGGCCGCCAGCAGGGACACCAGCCAGCGCGGTACACCGCCCGCCCCCGGCTGCCGGTGGCTCGCCCGGGGGGCGTAGCCGCGGTGCAGGGAGGTGTCGTGCAGCGGCGCCCAGACGACCCCGTGCCGCCGTGCGAACGGTTCGGTGCACAGCAGCCGCACCCGCCCGGCCAGCGTCTCGGCGAGCGCGGTCGCCACCGGTCCGGCCGGGCGCAGCAGCCCTTCGGGCAGCCCCGCGCGCGCGACGGCCCGGGCGAGCCGGTCCGCCGCGAAGGGCACCTGGTCCTCCGCCGTGGTGAGCAGGGCGAGCGCCGCCGGCCGCCCGCCCGCCGGCCGCCCGCCCGCCGCGTCCCGGCTCCGCCGGGGCCGCAGGTCCTCCAGGTGGACCGCGCGGGGACGGGGGCCGGGCGGGGCGCCGGCGGCTCCCGGGCCCGGCGCGTCACGCGGGGCGTCCGCCGCGGGCGCGGAACCCACACCGAGCGGCACCCGCAGCGGGGCGTCCTCCGGTGGGACGCGCACCAGCGCGTAGGCCAGGGACCCGTCGGCCAGGCCCGCCAGGCGCGGCTCGGGGTCCAGTTCCCGCACGCCGAGCGAGACGCCGTGCTCGGCGCCCGCGCGGATCACGCGGGCCAGCGCCGCCGGGCCGCAGTCCGGGGGCACCGCGACGACACGGACCGCCGAGCGCCGGGCCGACCGGGCGACCTGCCGCAGCCGTTCGGCCCGGTCCAGCACGTCCTGCGCGTACGGCAGCAGCAGCACGCCGAACTCGGTGGTCGTCACCTGGCGGCGCGAACGGTCGAACAAGAGGCCGCCGAAGTGTTCCTCGAGCGTCTTGATGCGGCGGCTGAGGAGGGGCTGGGCGATCCCGAGCCGGTCGGCGGCGCGGGAGAAGCTCGCCTCGTCGACGGTCGCGACGTAGGCATCCAGGTGCGCGAGCAGGTCCATGGCGCTTTCATAGCAATAAGTTATGCGATCTTCAATGTTCACTCTTGGACATGAGAGGCCTCCTGCTGTTTCGCTGTTCCCCGTCGGCGGCCCGGACGGCCGGCGGCACGACGACGCGACAGCGAACGGACGACGGGAGACCCCTGCGCATGACGAGTGACAGCCCTCTGCGGCGGCGCGGCCTGTTCAAGGCCGGCCTCGCCCTCTCCACCGCCGTGCTCGCCCCCGCCGTGACGGCCGCACGGGCGACGGCCGCACCGGCCGCGCCCGGCGCGGCCTCGGCGAGCGGGGTGCGCGCGGCCGTGGACGAACTGCGCGCGCTGGAGGAGCGGTACGCCGCCCGGCTCGGCCTGCACGCCCGCAACGTGCGCACCGGGCAGGTCCTCGCCCACCGGGCGGGGGAGCGGTTCGCGCTGTGCTCGACGTTCAAGGTGTTCGCCGCCGCGGCCGTCCTGCGCAACCACGGCCGCTGCGCGCCGCTGGACAAGGTCGTGCACTACCCCGCGATGGACATCGTGGACAACTCCCCGGTCACCAAGGAGCACGTCGACAGCGGCATGACCGTGGGCGAGCTGTGCGCGGCGGCGATCCAGTACAGCGACAACACGGCGGGCAACCTGCTGCTGCGCGAGGTGGGCGGACCGGGCGGCCTCACCGCGTTCTTCCGGTCCCTCGACGACCGGGTGAGCCGCCTCGACCGCTGGGAGACCGACCTGAACACCGCCCTGCCGGGCGATCCGCGGGACACGACCACACCCGAGGCGCTCGCGGCGAGCCTGGAGCGGGTGACCCTGGGACGGGCCCTGGCGGGCGGCGACCGCGAGCAGCTCATCACCTGGATGAAGGGCAACACCACCAGCGCCGAACGCTTCCGCAAGGGCCTGCCCAAGGGCTGGGTCATCGGCGACAAGACGGGCACGGGGGACTACGCGTCCGCCAACGACATCGGCGTGGCCTGGACCACCCGCGGGACCCCCGTCGTGCTGGCGGTGCTGACCTCGAAGCCCGTGAAGGACGCCGCCGTGGACAACGACCTGATCGCGGGCGCGGCCGGTGTCGTCGCGCGCACCCTCGCCCCCGGGGAGTGAGGACAGACACACCGCACTGGCACCGCGTCCATTCTCTGACTAAGGTCAGAGAATGGACGCGGCACAGATCGAACAGGTACGGCGCTTCAACCGGACCGTGACCGAACGCGTGGGCGTGCTCCACGACCACTACCTGGGCGGCGACCGGCCCGTCGGCGAGGCCAGACTGCTCTGGGAGGTCGGTGAGCGGGGCCAGGACGTACGACGGCTGCGCGAGCGCCTCGGACTCGACTCGGGGTACGCCAGCCGGCTCCTGCGCGCCTTGCAGGCGGACGGCCTGGTGACGGTGGAGCCGCACCCCGGCGACCGCCGGGTGCGCACGGTCCGGCTCACCGCGGCGGGCCGCGCCGAGCGCGCCCGGCTGGACGCGCGCAGCGACGACCTGGCCGGCTCGCTCCTCGCACCGCTCAACGACGCCCAGCGCACCCGGCTGGTCGCCGCCATGGCCGAGGCCGAGCGGCTGCTGACCGCGGCCACCGTCACCCTCGACACGGTCGCCCCCGGCCATCCCGACGCCCAGTACTGCCTGCGGTCCTACTTCACCGAGCTGCAGGAGCGCTTCGACACCGGCTTCGACCCCGCGCGCAGCCTGCTGCCCGACCCGGGGGAACTCCTGCCGCCGCGCGGCCTGTTCCTGGTCGCCCGGCTGCACGGCGAGCCCGTGGGCTGCGCCGGTCTGAAGCTCCCGCCGGGCGCCCCGGCGGAGATCAAACGCATGTGGGTCGCCCCCGGGGCGCGCGGGCTCGGCCTCGGCCGCCGCTTCCTGGCCGAACTGGAGGCGCGGGCCGCCGGGCACGGCCGCGATCTGCTCCGGCTGGACACCAACAAGGCGCTCACCGCCGCGCGGTCGCTCTACCGCTCGTGCGGCTTCCAGGAGGTGGCCGCCTTCAACGACGAGCCCTACGCCGACCACTGGTTCGAGAAGCGGATCACGCCGGCGCCGGCCGGCGAGGCCGGTACGCGCTGACGACCGGCGCGGCGCCCGGCCCGGCGGCCGGAGGCCGGAGGGTCAGCCGGCGGCCGCGAGGAACGGCAGCAGCAGGTCCAGCAAGGCCGCCGGACGGTCGAGCGGGATGATGTGGCCGCAGTCCTCCAGGACGTGCCCGGTCAGCCGGTCGGCATGGGGCCGCAGCTGCCGTTCGAGCGCGCGGCCCACCGGGGCGGCGCCGATCGTGAGGGCGGGCACCGCCAGCCGGCCGGCGGCCACGGCCGCGCGGATCTGCCGGTCGCTGTCCGGCAGCGCCCGGTAGGAGCCCAGCGCCCCGCGCAGCGCCCCCGGACGGGCGTACGCGGCGACGATCGCGTCGCGCACCTCCTGCCGCACACCGCGCCCGAGGGTGCCGCGATCGAGGAACCAGTCCACGTACGCCGCCTCGTTCCCGGCCAGGACGGACTCCGCCAGACCCGGTTCGCGGTGGAAACCGAACCACCAGGGCGGCCCGGCGGCCAGGAAGTCCCCGGCGCCGGGCAGGCTGCCCAGCAGCGACTCCATCAGCACCACCCGCCGCACGAGGCCGGGCCGCCGCATGGCGAGCAGGAAGGCGGGCGGAGTGCCGGCGTCGATGCCGACCACCGCCGCGGAGGTCACACCGAGGGCCGCCAGCAGGCCCTCGGCGTCGGCGGCCAGGGTGCCCGCGTCGTATCCGTCCGCCGGACGGTCGCTGTCCCCGAAGCCGCGCAGATCGGGGGCGATCACGCGGTGGCGGCCGGCCAGCGGCGCGAGGACGTCGGTCCACAGCCGCCAGGTGTGCGGGAAGCCGTGCAGCAGCAGGACGGCCGGGCCCCGGCCGGCCAGCGCCACGTTCAGCCCGACGCCGCCCACCGTGACCCGGCGCAGTTCGACGTCGGCCGCGGCGCCCGTGGCGTCGGCCGGTCCCGTCGTGTCCGTCGTACCCATGTGCGCTCCCTTGAGTAACCATTGGTGACAAGGGAACCGTAGGAAACTAATCTGGACCGGCCAAGACCGCACTTCTGCATCAGGTGGTGAGTTCCAGGTGACTTCCCAGGTCACGGACGTCCCCGCCCCCGTCCCGGGGCGCGGCGACCTGTTCGACCCGCAGTGCCCCACGCGGGGGCTGCTCGACCGCATCGGGACCAAGTGGACGTCGATGGCCGTCAAGGTGCTGGCGCGGGAGCACCCCGGCGAGGTGCGCTTCAGTGAGCTGCAGCGCCGGATGCCGGGGGTCTCGCACAAGATGCTGTCGGTCACCCTGCGGAACCTGACGTGCGACGGTCTGGTCGCCCGCCGGGTCGAGCCGTCCGTCCCGCCCGCCGTGCACTACCGGCTCACACCGCTCGGACTCTCCCTGGAGAGCGTGCTCGCCGCGGTCCGGACCTGGGCCGAGGAACACATGGCCGAGGTGGACCGGGCGAACCGGGCGAGCGTTGGGGAAGAGGACGGGTGAGGCGGGCGGCGGGGCGGGCCGGTCAGCCGGCCGGCATCACCGTCCGGAACTCCCAGTGCCCCGACCCCACGTGGTACACCGCCTCCCCGGCGGCCGGGCGCAGCGGCCGGGCACCCGCCGGGGCGTCGGCCTGCCGTCCGGGCGCCGAGGGGACGTGGATCTCGGCGGTGCTGCCCGCCGGGACGTCCACGCTCAGGCGGAACCGGTCGCCCTCGCGCTGCCAGGCGGTGCGCGCGAGACCGTACGGAGTGCGGTACGAACCCGACGCCGAGGTCATGTCGCCCTCGACGGCGGGGTCCACGAGGAGTTCGGCGTAGCCGACCGAGCCGGCGGTCTGGCCGATGCCCGCGACACGGGTGGTGAACCAGGAGTCGATCGCGCCGAGCATGAAGTGGTTCTGCGACTGGCCGGGACCGCCGTCCCAGGACTCGCCCAGCGTCGTGTTGCCGGCCAGGACCTGGTAGCCGTAGCTGGGGCTGGTGGTCCGGGTGGCGATCCGGTGGACGACGTCGTCGCGGCCCGCCGCCGACAGCACGCGGAACGCGGCCGGCAGGGAGATCTCCCCCAGCAGCAGATGGTCGCCGGCGGCCTCGACGGACGCCGTGAAGTGACCGAGCAGACGGCCGCGTTCGCCCGCCGGATGGGCGCCCATGTCCAGGGCGAGGGCCTCGGCGCCCTGGCCACCGCCGCCGAACGTCCCCGTCGCCGTCGAGTAGTACTTCTCCGACAGGGCGCGGACGCTCGCGTCGGCCTTGGCCCGGTAGGCGTCGGCCGCCGTCGTGTCGCCGAGCAGTGCGGCGATCCGGGCGAGGGTGTCCACGACCCGCCAGTAGCCGTAGGTGCCGGCCACCGCGCGCGGGAAGGTGCGGTCGGGGGTGAACCAGTCGCCCAGGCCGTAGTCCAGGATGCCGCCGGAGACCTGGCTCTCCAGGAAGGCCGCGTACTGCTTCATGCGCGGGTAGTAGGTGCGCAGCGTGTCCCGGTCGCCGTAGGTCGTGTACAGCTGCCAGGGCACCAGCACGAAGGCGCCGCCCCAGTTGGCGTCGTTGCGGTAGGCGCCGGGCAGGCTCGTGTACTCGGGAACGGTGCTCGGGATCAGTCCGTCCCCGGTCTGCGCGTCGGCCATGTCCCGCACGATCTTGCGGAGCTGGGCCTGCATGTCGAAGTTGCCCGCGAGCGCCGGGAACACCAGCTGGTCCTGTTCCAGCCAGCCGAGCTTCTCCCGGCTGGGGCAGTCGGTCAGGACGCTCATCATGTTGCCCTCGATCGACCGCCGGATCAGTGAGTGGACCGAGTCGATCAGCGGGTCGGAGGTGGTGACCTCACCGGCGGAGGCGTTGTCGGTGTGCAGGACCATGCCCCGTACGGTGACCTTCGCGCCGTCCGGGACACCTTTCAGCTCCAGGTACCGGAACCCGTGGTAGCCGAACTCCGGGTGCCAGGTGGCGGTGCGGGCGGAGCCGGTGGTGTAGCTGTCCCACAGGGGTGCGCCCACGTTGCTGACGGACTGGAAGGCGTGGCCGTCCTTCAGGCTCTCGGCCGGGTAGACACGTATCTCCGTCCCGGTGGGGGCGGCGACGGTGATCTCGGGCCAGCCGGCGATGTTGCGGCCCAGGTCGAAGACGCGGCTGCCGGCGGCGCCGTCGGTCTCCTTGCCGGTGAGCGTCTCCACCACCCGGATCGGCTCGGTCTCCCGGGCGCTGAGCACGGCGGGGTCCTGCGCGGTGCCGGGCGCGGCCACGGTGACGGCCCTGTGCCACCCCGAGCGGTCGCCGTCCGGCCGGTCCCAGTGCGCCTTCTCCCGGCGTGCGTCGTAGTCTTCGCCGCCGTACCAGTTGGACGACGTGGTCGGCCCCAGCGCCGTGCGCCAGTCGTCGCCGCTGGTGACGGTGCGGACACTGCCGTCGGCGAGGGTCATCTCCAGCCGGGCGATGAGCTTGGGGTCGCTGATGTCGCCGTACAGCTTGCGGTAGCGGTCGGCGGTGCTGACCACGTTGGACATGCCGTTGCCGAGCGCCACACCGAGGGTGTTGGCACCGGCGCGCAGCCGGTCGGTGACGTCGTAGGTGGCGTACTGGACGCGCCGCGTGTAGTCGGTGTTGGCCGGTTCGAGCACCGCGTCGCCCACGGGCTTCCCGTTGAGCGTGGCGTCGTAGACACCGAGCCCGGCGATGTAGAGGCGGGCGCCGCGCACCGCGCGCGGCAGGGTGAAGTCCTTCGCGAGCAGCGGCAGTCCGGAGGGCAGGTACGGCTTCGGCGGCCGCCCGCCGCTCACCCGGGCCAAGGCGGTGAAGGGTCCGTCGGCGCCGTCGGCGGCGGACAGCGCGTAGTCGGTGGGGAAGTCCGGGACGCGGCCGTCGTCGGTGAGGACGTCGGCTCGCGGGTAGAGGGCGACCCGGTCGAAGGTCCTGGCCGTCTTGAGGTCGAGGGTGAGGGTGACGGGACGGCCAAAGACGTCGGCGGAGGTGTGGGCGGCGCTGGAGTATCCGGCAGCGGTCTGCTGGGCGCTGTTCGTCAGCCCGTCGACGGCCAGCGCGGGCTCCCAGGTCTTGCGGACCGTGTTGCTCTCCGACGCGGTCACCGCCGCGCCCCGCGCCAGGCCCGTCGCCCGGGTCACGGAGTCGCGGACGTCTATCTCACCCAGTTGCAGACGCCAGGCGCGGGCGGGGAACGCCTCCGCGAGCGGCAGGCCCAGCCGGGTCACGTCCAGGCGGACGTAACGGGACGTGGTGCGGGGCACCTTGACGACCACGGGCTCGATCTCGCGCCGGCTCAGCTGCCAGTCGGGGTGCGTGATCCACTGGGCGCCCCAGTCCGACGCCCGGGTCAGACCGGTCTCGAACACCGCCGGAGCGCTCCACCCGGAGGCGTGACGGCCGCCCTGCGACCAGAGCATGACGCGCCAGTACACGCGGGTACGGGAGCCGAGGGCGCGGCCGTCGTACGTCGTCTCCGGCACGGACGAGACCACCTTGCCCGAGTCCCAGAGGTCGGGCCGGCCGGAGTCCAGGCGCTGCTTCGACGTGGCGGCCTGGACGCGGTAGGCGCCCTGGAGCGCGTTCGCGGCCCGTGCGGTGAGCCGCCAGCTGAGGCCGGGCGTGGTGTCGTCGATGCCGAGCGCCTGGCGGAGGTGCTGGGTGCGCAGCCCGGCCGGCGCGAGGGCCGGGCCGGGTTCGGCCGTGGCCTGCGCGGCGCCGGTCAGCACGGTGACGAACGCGGTGAGGGCGGCGGGCAGGGCGAGGGCCCGGCGGCGCCTGCCGCGGGGGCGGCGTCTGAGCATGGTGCTCCTTCGGAGGTGCGGGCAGGTGTGCGGGGAGCGGACCGAGTACGGCGGTACGTCAGACACGGGGGAGGCCGGTGGTGACGCGACGGCGGAAGCGGAGCGTGACCGGGCCGAGCAGGCCCGACGGCAGCGGCTTGTTGCGCTCGTTGGACAGGGTGTTGGCGACCCGGACCGCCAGCCGGTTGCGGCCCGCCACGAGCCGGTCGGTGACGTCGACGGCGAACGGCGCCCACAGCAGGGACTCCGGCGCGGCGCCGTTGACGGTCACGGCCGCCACGTCACGCACGTCACCCAGGTCGAGCAGGACACGCCGCCCGTCCAGGAGCCGCCGGTCGACGTCGACGGTGGTGGTGTAGGTGCCGCTGCCGGAGAACAGCGGGTCGTACGCCGTCCAGCTGCCCAGCGGTCCGGTGACCGGGCCGGCGCCCTCCCGCTCCAGGGTCAGCGTCCACTCGCCGGTGACGGGAAGCGGAGCGAGCGGGTCGTCCACCCGGACCGTCCCCGCGTAGGTGTGCGTCCCGTCGGTGCCGGTGAGGCGGTGGACGCCGGGTGCCGCGGCCTCCACCGTGACCCGCAGGGCACGGCCGGCCCGCCGCACGGCGACGACGGGCAGCGGCGAGCCCGTCAGGTGCGGTACGGGCGGCCCCTCGCTGCGGACCACGACGATCCGCGTCTCGTACGGGGCCAGGGCGAGCGGCAGGTGAATGCCCCGCTGCGAGGTGCGGTACACCGGGGCGGGACCGGTCTCACCCGTGCGCGGGTCCCACAGCTCGGGAACGCCGGCCACCGGCAGCGCGGCGGTGGTGTCGACGGCGGTGCCGCTCTCGTTGTTCAGCAGGAACGCCGTGTCCGTGCCGCGGGTCACGCGCAGCACCCGCACCGCGTCGCAGGCGGGTTCCAGCACGGCGGCGGCGACGCCCGCCTCGTGCACGGCGGCCCGCAGCCCCGAGACGTCCGCCACCCGCACCGCGCGCCCGCGGCCAGCCCGGCGGTCGCCGGGCACCGCGTCGCCGAACAGGCCGGACAGCTCGCGGGCGAGGCAGCGGTCGTTGCCGTCCGCGTCGTCGGCGGGCAGCTCACCGACCGCGACGACGGTGCCGCCCGCGCGCACGAACGCGCCGAGCGTGCGCACACAGGCCACGTCGAGCGTCGGCGTCAGCGGCAGCACCACCACGTCGTACCGGGCGGCCCCCACCGCGAGCCGCCCGCCGTGCACCCGGGCCCGGCTCAGCAACTCCTCGTCACCGGCGAGCGCGCCCTCGTGCAGCAGGTCGAAGTCGACCTGCGCGCGCTCCAGGGCGTAGGCGGCGTCGCTGAGCGCGCCGTCGACCGCGCCCTGCCGGTCGGTGCCGGTCCACTGCTCGGCGGCCCGCTGCGGCTGGAGCAGGGCGGTCCGGGCCGCCGAGGTGCCGCGGCCCATCTCCATGACCCGGCCGATCCACTCCGCCAGCGGCCGCATGGCCCACCACCACGGCGCCCTGGGGCCGAACGGCGGCGGGAAGTACACCCGGGTCTCGTCGGTCCACAGGGCGTGCAGCACGGCGAGGTTGACGCCCCGGGCGGCCTGCGCGCCGACCGTCGCGTGCACGAACGAGGGCGTCACCTGCCAGCCCATGTTGCCGAACATCTCCAGCAGGGCACGCTCCCGGCCCTGCTGGTGCGCGGCCGACACCGGGTTGCGCGGGATCATCGTCTGCTCCCCGGCCACGTACTCGGCGGTGATGATGTCGCCGCCGGGCACGTGCGCCCACTGGTTGACCTTGTGCAGGTCGCCGGTGGAGGGGATCCGCTTGGCCGGCGCCGTCTCGTCGTAGAGCGGATTGGTGATCAGGGCGACGCCGCGCTCCTCGTACCAGTGGGCCTGCCGCTGGAAGTAGCGCGCGAACCGGTTGGACACGGCCTGCCAGTAGCGTCCCCGGGCGATCCGGCCGCGCCGCCCCAGGTCGTCGAAGGCGGCGGCGTAGGCCACTCCCGGCGTGACCCCGCTCTCGCGCAGCGCCCGGTCCAGGGCGGGTGACCACGGCAGCCGCTTGAAGTGTGCCTCGGCGGAGGCGAAGAACGGCTCGTCGTCCCAGAAGCCCGGGATCACCGTGCCGAAATAGCGCCCGAAGCGCCGGTGGTACTCGCCGGGGACGATGTCGAGGAACAGCTCCACCGGCTCGTCGGCCAGGAGGTCGACGTAACTGCGGCTGTAGCCCTGCGTGTCGTCGACGAGCGGCACCCCGCCGAACAGGTCGACCTGCCAGCGGCCCGCCGGGACCTGCCAGGTGCCGCCGTCCGCGAGCCGGGCCGTCAGGTCGACCACGTCGGCGGCGTCGGCGGAACCGGCGGGCCGGGCCGCGGCGGCCGCGGCGGGCGCGGCGAGGCCGGCCCGCTCCGGGAAGTCGCCCGCCGCGTCCGGGGAGTCGAAGGACGACGTGTACAGGGTGGTGCCGTCGGCCGCCGTGACGGTCAGACTGTCCCACAGGCCCCGCTCCCCGCCGGCCGCGCGCACCCCCGCGCCGCCCGAGACGTACCGGTCGTCGGTGACGGTGCCCTTGTCGCGGCCGTCCAGGGTGACCGACAGGGTGGCGCCGCGGACGGTGACGGCCACCGTGTGGAACTTGGTCTTGTTGAAGCCGTCCGTACGGGCGCTGCGCAGCAGTTCCACCGGTTCGGCACCGCGGGCGAGGCGGAGCACGGTGACGACCCCGCTCTGGTCGAAGGCGACCGCGTACCCGTCGAGGCCGTCCGCCGAGGCGCGGACGACGAGTGCGGCGGCGGCGCGGTCGGCCTTCGCGCTGCCGGTGACGGTGCAGTCCGTCCAGCCGTCGCCGCCGCGCAGCACGGCGGCGCCGTCCAGCACCCCCGAGTCGGCGACGAGACGGCCCGCCTCCACGCCCACCCCGGTGCTGCGGCGCAGATCGAACGCGGCGGGGCCCTCGACCACGGCGGTGGACCGCCACAGGGCCTTCAGCCGCAGGTCGGGCCGGGGATCGTAGGTGCGCGAGCCCACCGTGCCGCCCTTGACGACGTACTCGCCCGCCCGGCCGCTCGGGAAGTGGTCGTCGTTGAACAGCCACACCCGCATGCCGGTGCGTTCCGCGGTGCGCAGCACGTGCCCGACGATGTCGAACCAGCCCTCGGTGAAGAACGCCGGTTCCATCTCGGCGTTGTCGAAGGAGAAGAGCACGACCTCGTACATGCCCTTGTCCCGCAGGTCGGCGAGCTGGCGGTCCACCAGCTCGGGGGTGACCGGGCCGTTCCAGTACCAGTAGACGGTGGGCCGGCTGTCCCTGGCGGGGTCGGCGAAGCCGTGCTCGGTGTACCGGGCCGCGGCGGCGGTGTGCTCGGGGGCCGCGCCGGCCGGAGCGGCGAAGGCGGGGGCGGGCAGGCCCGTCGCGAGGGCGGTCCCGGTGGCACCGGCCGCCACGACGAACGTGCGTCTGGACAGGGGGTTCTGGGGGAGGGGAGCGGACATGCGAGGCCCTTCTGCGGGGTGCGGCGCAGCGCGTGCGGGAGCGGAAGCGGGAGAGGGAAGGAGGTGGGTGGAGGAGGCCGGGGCGGGGAGACGCCCTGTGCGCCGGCTCAGCCGGCGGCCAGCCGGGCCACCTCCGCCGCGCTCAGCGCGCGGTTGTGCAGGCGGAAGTCGCGTACCGCTCCGCGCAGGTACGGATGGGTGCTGTTCTGCGAGCGGCCCAGGTAGTTGCGGGTGGTGGCGCCGAGCAGCAGCGGCCCGGACACCATGGCGGTGTTGCGTCCGGCCTCGGTGCCGTCCACGTAGAGGACCCCGGTGCCGTGGCCCAGAGTCAGGGCCACATGGGTCCAGCGGCCGACGGGCAGCGGACCGGCGGCATCCACGACGTCCTCGCCGTCCATGCCGGCGATCTTCAGCGCGGCCCGGGCGCGTCCGGCGCCGGTGGTCGCGGCGAGGAACAGGTACGTCTCCTTGTGGAAGCCGAGGTCGAAGACACGGGCGGAGGCCGCGAGGCCGTCCAGTCGCACCCGCACACCGACCGTCAGTTCGTCCAGGCCGCTCAACAGACCTGCCGGCAGGGCGAGATGTCCGTCCACACCGTCCAAGGAGACCGCGGTGACGTCGTCCTCGCACAGCCAGGCGGCACCGCCGCTCAGCGTGGCGTCGGGGAAGGAACGGGTGGTGTCGGCGGCCGAGGCACCGCTGCCCTCCGCCAGCGGGAAGCGGGCGACGTCCCGTGCGCGGGACGGCCGGGGGCTGACGGCCCAGTAGACGTTGTAACGCTGGTGCTGCACCTCGTGGAACGGCCGCAGGGCGACCGTGCGGCCCCCGGCGGCGACGGTGAACCGCGTGGAGCTGCCGGGAACGGCGCGCAGTGTCGAAGGCAGGACGGTGGGAAGCGTGGCCGGCGGTGTGTCCCCGTACTCGCCGGCCAGCACGAGCGGGCCGAGGGACAACGAGGCCACCTGCGGATTGTCGGGGGCGGGCCGCCAGACGGGGGTGCGCGGCAGGATCAGCTCCACGGTGTCACCGGCACGCCACAGGCGTTCCACCGAGGCATAGGTGCCCGGCCGCAGGCGCGTGCGCACCGCGCGGCGGTTGACCTCGAGCACGGCGGCCCGGCCGGTGCCGGCCACCCAGGACGGAACCCGGATCTTCAGCGCGAGACGCGCTCCGCCCTCCGTGACGGTCAGCCGGGTCCGGTCGCCCGCCGGTCCCGCAGTATCCTGACGAAGCGTCAGTCCTTGCTGCTCCCAGCGGACTTCGGAGGGAATGAGCAGGTTGACGTAGAGCGCGGGCCGGGCGCGGGGATCGCGGGTGCGGAAGTAGATGCTGTCGGCGAACTTGGTGTGTGTCTCGAGCCCGGTGCCGTGGTCGCACGAGAAGTTGTCGTAGTCGCTGCTGTAGCTCCCCGGCGCTGCGCCGAGGCCGCCCTTGGGCTGCCGTTCGGAGCCCGCCCACAGTCCCGTGTAGTACGTGACGAACCCGTGCGCGGAATCGGGGTCCTGCTCGCCGAGCATCTGGTTGACCAGGGTCAGCTCGTAGTGGTCCATGTACTCGGCGCGCTCCGGGCGGTGCAGGAAGAGCTGTCTGCCCAGCTTCAGCATGTTGTAGCTGTTGCAGTTCTCGCAGGTCACCTCGGACAGCCGGCTGACGATCTCGCCGGGCGGGCCGAAGAGTTCCCGGTCGGAGTTGCCGCCGATGGCGTACGAGTGGTGGCGTGCGACGGCCGTCCAGAAGGTGTCGGCGACGGTCAGGTACCGCGCGTCACCGGTCGCCTCGTACGCGGGGACGGCACCGACCACCTTGGCGATCTCGGTGTTGGCGTGCCGGCCGGCGAGTTCGTCGCGTCCGGCGGCCAGCGGCGCGTAGAGGTCCTCGTGGTCGAATCGGCGGGCCGTGCGCAGATGGGCGGGATCGCCGGTCTCCTGGTGGAGCCGGGTCAGTACGTCGTTCATGCCGCCGAACTCGACCCTCAGCACCGTCTGCATCTGCTCCCGCGACAGCGGGGCGGTCCGCGCGTCCACCCAGGCCGCCTTCTCCAGCAGGACCGTCAGCGCCTCCCGGTTCCCGCTGAGGCGGTACTGGTCGAGCAGCCCCGCCATGATCTTGTGCAGGGTGTAGTACGGCGCCCAGGGCCTGCCGCCGGCCTCCAGCTGGTCGAAGACCGATTCGGGGAAGGCGGACAGGTAGCCGCGGTGGTAGCCGGCGGCGGGCGCGGCCCGCTGGCACTCGGCAAGGGCCGAGACCACGGCGCGGCCCTTGCGAGCGTACGCGTCGTCCCCGGTGTTGGCGTGCGCCTGGGCCAGCGCGCTGAGCAGGTGACCGGTGGTGTGCCCGCGCAGCTGTACGTCGGGAGCCTCCCAGCCGCCGCAGGGCTCGGCGGTCGAGGGCAGCCCGACGGTGCGCCGGAAGGTGTGCAGGAGCCGGTCGGTGTCGACGAAGAGCAGGTACGCGCAGGTGCGGCGCATGGCGGCCAGGAACGGGCTCTCCAGCAGGCGCACTTCGGACAGGCCGAAAGGGGCGAGGACCGGTGCGTGCGCGGGGTGGGCGGTCGCGGTCCGCGCCGCGGTCGCCGCGGTCGCGGTCGTGGCGGCGGCCGTCCCGGGCGGGGGCGGGGGCGGGGGCGCGGCGTGGGCGGTGGGGGAGGGCAGGGCGGTGACGGCCGCCGCGGCCGAGACCGTGCGGACCACCTGACGGCGGGACGGACCGGACGGGACGCGCTGTGCAGGCAACGTTCCGTGCTCCCTTCGAAGGGTCGGCGAGGACTCGGGCGGAGACGTCCTGCTGCCCGAGCGGGAGAAGCGATTGAATCGTTTAACTTCGTCGCGGGAGACGGTAGGTGTGGCTGCAGTGAGCGTCAAGGCTTCCAACAAGGGGAAGTTGACCAGGAATTGAATCGTTCAATAAGCGGAGTGGCGACGATCGCGCCACAGTGGCCGCAGTCCGTCCGGGCGGCCGCTCCGGTGCGGGACGGGAGCGGGCCGCCCCTGCCGGGTGCCGCACGGGGACCCGCTGGCGGCATCGGACGCGACCTCTGTCACCGGCGCGACCGCTGTCACCGGGCGGGCCGCCGCTGACGGTGCAGACGGGCTGCCGCTGTCCGTGCGCGCCGGGCCGCTGGTGCCGGCGGGCTGCCGTCGTCCGTGCCCGTGGGGCTGTCGCTGTCGCTGCCGGGTGGGCCGTGACCTGGGTCAGTCCACCGGCCAGGTGTGCACCGGCGCGTTGAGATGCATGTAGTCGATGTACAACTGCGTCATCCGGCGCAGCGACTCGTGCCGGCCGGCGCGGCCGGCGGCGTCGAGGTGGTGGAACATCTCCTTCTGCCAGACCGCGCCGTTGCGGCCGGTGACGCACCGCTGCTCGATGATGCCGAGCAGCGGCTCGCGCCAGGCCTCGTCCATCCCGGAGAGTTCCAGCCCCTTGTGCGCCATCGGCAGCAGCCGGCGCAGGACCAGTTCGGGCACCGGTACCTCGCCCGTGCCCGGCCAGTACAGCCGGCTCTCGATGCCGTGCCGCGCGGCCGTGTGGAGGTTCTCCTGCGCGGCCGAGAAGGACATCCGCGACCACACCGGCCGGTCCTCCTCCACCAGAGCCCGGGTGATCCCGTAGTAGAACGCCCCGTTGGCGAGGGTGTCGGCGACGGTCGGGCCCGCGGGCAGCACACGGTTCTCCACCCGCAGGTGCGGCTTGTCCTGGGCGACGGCGTAGACCGGGCGGTTCCAGCGGTAGATGGTGCCGTTGTGCAGGGTCAGCTCGGCCAGGTCCGGGATGTCGCCGCGGTCCAGCGTCTCGGCGGGATCCTGCTCGTCGCACAGTGGCAGCAGGGCCGGGAAGTAGCGCACGTTCTCCTCGAAGAGATCGAAGACGCTGTTGATCCACCGCTCGCCGAACCAGACCCGCGGCCGTACCCCCTGCACCTTGATCTCCTGCGGGCGGGTGTCGGTGGCCTGCTCGAACAGCGGGATCCGTGTCTCGTGCCACAGCTCCCTGCCGAACAGGAACGGCGAGTTGGCCGCCAGCGCGACCTGGACCCCCGCGACCGCCTGCGCCGCGTTCCAGTAGCCGGCGAACTCCTCCGGGGACACCTGGAGATGGAACTGCGTGCTGGTGCAGGCGGCCTCGGGAGTGATCGTGTCCGCGTACGTGCGCAGCCGGTCGACGCCGTCCACCTCGATGTGCAGGTCCTCGCCCCGGGCCGCGAAGACCTGGTCGTTGAGCAGCCGGTAGCGCGGGTTCTCCGACAGCGCCGCCTGGCCCACGTCCTCCTGCCGCAGTGTGGGAAGGATGCCGATCATGATCAGATGTGCGCCGACCGACCTGGCGTGCCGGTCCGCGTGGTTCAGCGCGGTCCGGATCTCGGTCTCCCAGGCGTCGGGGCCGCCCGCCGTCAGCGCCCGGGGCGGGATGTTGGTCTCCAGGTTGAACCGGCCCAGCTCGGTGGACCACGCCGGATCCGCGATCGCCTCCAGCACGTCGACGCTGCGCATCGTCGGCTCGGCCCGGTCGTCGACGAGATTCAGCTCGATCTCCAGCCCCACCTGGGGACGCGCGGACTCGAACCGCGACTCGCGCAGCATCTGCGCGAACGCGTCGAGACAGTCCTGCATCTTGATCCGGTACCGGCGGCGGTCCTCGCGGGTGAAGACCATCGCCGGGACGTCCCGTCCCATCGGCGCTCCCCGGTCGACTCTGCCCCTCCTCGGACATCTGTCCCCCCAGCGTCGCACCACCGGCCCGCTCCGACCACGCGGGCCGCGAGGAGGCGGGGAGACGGGAGGTGGAGGGGCTGGACGGCGGGGAGGGGGAGGCGGAGAGCAGGGTGGGAAGGGGGCGGCGAGACGAAGCGGCGGGGAGGAGTGGAGGTCCGGGGACCGGCTGGGGGCAGGAGGCGCCGGCGGTGCGGCGATGTGCGGCGCACGCGTCCGTCGGGGGGAACCGGCTCGCCGGCCGCCCCGGTGTCCGGAGCGTGCGAGATGGCGGCGGATCCGGCGTTCGGCCCGGCCCCCGACGCGGTACCCGGAGCGGCGGCGCGCGGGGGGGGTGTGGCGGTGCCCGGAGCGGCGGTGTGCCCGGCGATGTGCGGCGGTGCGCCGTGACCGTTGCGCCGTGGCTGGGAGCCGTGACCGGTGTGCCGTGACCGTGTGGCGCAGCGGCGAGAGGCAGGCCGTGGCCGCCACCCCGGACGGAACCCCGCCAGCAAGCTTGCGTTCGCCTGGGGTGCCTTCCGCAGCCTGGGCGGACTCCTGAGCGCGACCGGCGCCCCACCGCGCCGCGAGCGCGCTGCCGAGCGCTTACGGATCGCTGACGTCCGTCACCGCACGGTCTCCGGGGAGGCGATACCGGTGCCAGACTCGCTGGTGTGAAACGCGTACTCGTCGTGGACGACGACCCGACCGTGTCCGAGGTCGTCGCCGGGTATCTCGACCGGGCGGGCTTCGCGGTCGACGTGGCCGCCGACGGTCCGGCCGCCGTGGCACGGGCCGCCATGCGGCCGCCCGACCTGGTGGTCCTGGACCTCATGCTGCCCGGCATGGACGGCCTGGAGGTCTGCCGCCGGCTGCGCCGCGACGGCCCGCTGCCCGTGATCATGCTGACCGCACGCGGTGACGAGGAGGACCGGATCCTCGGCCTGGAGGTCGGCGCGGACGACTACGTCACCAAGCCCTTCAGCCCGCGCGAGCTGGTCCTGCGCGTGGCGTCCGTGCTGCGCCGCGCCGCAGCGGGCGGGGGCGCGGCGGCCCGGGACGAAGCGGCCGGGGGCCGGCTGAGCGCGGGCCCGCTGGACCTCGACCGCAGCGCCCGGCGCGCCACCCGTGACGGATCCGAACTGCCGCTCACCGCGAGGGAGTTCGACCTGCTGGAGTACTTCCTCCGGCACCCCGGCCGGGCCACGGGCCGGGAGGAACTCATGCGTGAGGTGTGGGGCTGGGAGTTCGGCGACCTGTCGACCGTCACCGTGCACGTACGGCGGCTGCGGGAGAAGATCGAGGACGATCCGGCGCGTCCCCGGCTGATCAGCACGGTGTGGGGCGTGGGGTACCGCTTCGACCCTCCGGCGCCGCCGGGGCCGGGCGGGAGCGGGGCGCGTGATGGCCGGTGACATGCTGCTCATCGCCCTGTACGCGGCGATCGGCGCGGCGGCGGCCGGGCTGGCGGGCGCGGTGGCACTCAGGTTGCTGCGCCACCGGTCGGTCGCGCTGTCGCTGGCGGTGGTCGCGGCCGTCACCGTGACGGCGATGTTCGCGGGCACCCTGCTGGTGTCGTCGGCGATGCTCCTGTCCGACCACGACCTGTGGGTCGTCACCGTCGTGTGCGCCATGGCGGCGGTCGTCTCGCTGGCGGTGGCGCTCGTCCTGGGCCGCGGCGTCGTCAAGGGCAGCCGGGCCCTCGCGCGGGCCGCCCGCGCCATCGGCGACGACGGCGGATTCACCCCGCCCGCCGAGCCGCCCGTCGCCGAACTCGCGGAACTCAGCCGTGAGTTGTCCGCCACGAGCGCCAGGCTCGCCGCCTCGCGGGAGCGGGAGCGCGCCCTGGAGGCCTCGCGGCGCGAACTGGTCGCCTGGATCTCCCACGACCTGCGCACCCCGCTGGCCGGTCTGCAGGCGATGACCGAGGCGCTGGAGGACGGCCTGGCCGACGACCCGCGGGTCTACCACGCCCGGATCCGCGCGGAGGTCGAGCGCATGAGCGACATGGTCGGTGACCTCTTCGAACTCTCCCGCATCCAGGCCGGCGTCCTCACCCTGGACCGGACCCGCATGTCGGTGTACGACCTCGTCGGCGACGCCATCGCGGGTGCGGGCGCGCTGGCCAGGGAGCACGGGGTACGGCTGGTGGGGGAGGGCGTGGAGCCGGTGCCGGTGGAGGTCGACGGCCGTGAGATGTCCCGCGTCCTGGCCAACCTGCTCGTCAACGCCATCCGGCGCACACCCGCGGACGGGGCCGTCGCCGTCGCCGCCCACAGGGAGGCGGACGACGTCGTCGTGTCGGTGACCGACGGCTGCGGGGGCATCGCCCCCGAGGACCTTCCGCGCGTCTTCGAGACCGGTTGGCGGGGCAGTGACGCCCGGACACCGCCCGCCGGAGCGGGCCTGGGCCTGGCCATCGTCCGCGGCATCGTGGAGGCCCACCGGGGCCGGGCCACGGTCCGCAACGTGCCCGGCGGCTGCCGCTTCGAGATCCGCCTGCCGGTGGCCGGCTGAGCCGGGGGTGACCTCGTGGCGGGGCCAGCGGGGCGCCCCGAGCGGTGCCCCTGCGGCCGGACCGAACGGCCCACTCTGCCCCTCTCCGGTACGCCCCACCCCTCTCCGGTACGCCACGCGGTGCGATGCGCGGGCTCAGTCCTGCCGGTAGCGCTCGGCGAGACGGGGGCTCTGCGCGCCGAACGCCGCGAGCTGGGCCTCGGACACGGCACGCAGCAGCCGGCCGTCCTCGACACCGGGGGCGCAGACCACCTCGCCCAGTTCGAGGCCGCGCAGACCGGCGGTGACCACGTCCTCGGCGGACATCCGGGCGACGGCGCCGAGGTCGAGGCCCTGACGCTCGTGGAACTCCGTCGCCACCACGCCGGGGCACAGGACCTGCACGCGGACCCCGGTCCCGCTCAGCTCGGCGTGCAGCACCTGGGACATGGTGACGAGGTGGGCGAGTGTTCCGGCGTAGACCGCGCGGCGCGGCATCTGCTCCGCCGGGGCCGGTCCGCTGTACGCGATCATGCCGGCCACGTTCACGATCGCGCCCGCGCCGCGGGCGAGCATCCCGGGGACCGCGGCGCGCGCCAGCAGCGTCGGAGCGACCACCTTGACATGCAGCAGCTCGCGCGCCTTCTCGGCGGGGAGGTCCGCGAAGGGCATGTAGTACGCCACCCCGGCGTTGTTGACCAGCATCGACAGCGGTTCGCCGGCGCACAGGGCGGCGACCGCCTCCACACCGTCGTCGGTGGACAGGTCGGCCACCACGGGACGGACCCGGTCGCCGGGGAAGCCGGAGGCCAGTTCCGCCAACCGGTCGGCGCGCCGGCCGACGGCGATCACGTCGTGCCCGTCGCCCGCGAGACGCCGGGCGAACGCCCTGCCGATGCCGGAGGTGGCCCCGGTGACGAGTGCGAGCTTGCTCATGTCGGCTCCTGTAGGGGGTGGGTGTGGGTGAGGCCGGACGCCTCGACGGCTTTCACCGCCCTACCCTGCGCGCGGGCGCCGCGGCCTGCCAGTGCCCCCGTGGTCCTGGTCGTGGCGGGACCAGGACCACGGGGGCCGGGGCAGACTGCCGCCTCCCGGCGGCATGACACGGTCGGCCGTCGCGACCCGGCGGGCCGGCCGCTCCGCCCCGCCGCCCGCCACCCGCCCGCACCGCGCCCGGAGCCGCTCGCCGCCCGCCGGGGCCGCGGCCGCCCCCTGGCGGCACACCGCCGACCGCGTCCCCTGCGACCGCGTCCCCGGCCGTCGCGTACGGCCACGGCGGTGGCGTGCGGACGTTCCGCGTCGAGGGTGCGGGCCCGGGCACCGGTGAGGACGAGGTCGGCTGCGGGTATGCGGAGGGCTCCTGGTCCGGTCGGCGGGACAACGGCCGGGGGAGACGGACTGGAGGGGGACCGGCCGTGACACCAGCCGGTGGCAGTCCGGAGGGCCTGCTCGCCACGACACGACGCGTACGGGAGGGCTTAGAGCTGCGGGGGCGAGAGCACCCGCCCGCGCGCGGGTGCGCGGCGGACCCTCACTCGCCGGGCGCGGTGCCCTCCTGTTCCCGCACGGGCCGCCGGCGCCTCCCGGACGTCGGCGGCGGACCGGAGGCACGGTGCGTGGCCCGCAGCAGCAGGAGGGTCGTGTCGTCGGCTCCCGGGCGGTGGTCACGCAGCAGGGCACCGGCGATCTCGTCGAGCGGTGCGCCCGGCGTCCCGGCGGCGGCGAGCCGGTCGGCCAGCGCGGCCAGCGCCCGGTCGGGATCGGCGCCGGGCAGCTCGGTGAGCCCGTCGGTGTAGAGGGCGAGGACGGCTCCCTCGGGCAGGCACAGCCGCACGTGCGGGTAGGCGGCCCGCGGGTCGATGCCGAGCAGGAGACCGCCCGGCAGGTCCAGGGCCTCGACCCGGCCGTCCGGATGGCGCAGCAGCGGGTGGGGATGCCCGGCCCGTGCGAGGAGGACGCGGTGGCGGCGCGGGTCCAGGCGCAAGTACACAGCGCTGGCCAGCAGTTCGGTGTCGAGCGAGGCGAGCAGCCGGTTGGTGAGGGCCAGGACCCGGCGGGGATCGGCGCCGCTCGCCGCGTGGGCGCGCACCGCCGTGCGGATCTGGCCCATCAGCGCGGCGGCCGGCCCGTTGTGCCCCTGGATGTCTCCGATGACGGCGGCGGCCCGGTGGTGGCCGAGGGCGATGAGGTCGTAGAAGTCGCCGCCCACGGACATGCCCTCGGCCGCCGGCAGGTAGCGGACCGCGCTCTCCAGGCCGTGGATCCGCGGCAGCCGGCGGGGCAGGAGGGCGTCCTGCAGGTCGCGGGCGAGGCCGCTGGCGTCGTCGTAGCGGCGGGCCCGTGTCAGCGCCTGGGCGATGAGACCGGCCAGGGCGGTGAGCGTGGCGCGCTCCTCGGGCAGGAAGCGGCGGGGCCGGTCGTACGCCAGGACGCAGGCGCCGACGTCCCGGTCGGCAGCGAGCAGCGGCAGCACCGCCCAGGCGCGACCGTGGCCGAGCGCCGCGTGCCGCGGATAGAGCCGGGCCATCTCGTGGCGGCTCTCCAGGAAGAGCGGCGCGCCCGTGGCCAGGGCCCGGGTGCCGGGGGTCTCGGTGCCCGCCGGCGGCCGGTCGATGCGCCCCAGGACGTCGGACGGGTAGCCGTGCGCGCCGATCACCCGCAGCCGTCCGTCCCCCTCCAGGGCCAGGAGGACCGCGCGGGCGGCGCCGAAGACGGGCAGCATCTCCTCGGCGACCAGACGCACCACGTCCCGTACGCCCGTCGCGTTGGCCAGGGCGCCCACCAGGTGCAGCACGTGGTAGACGCCGTCCAGGCGCGCGGGCGCCGGGGTCCCGCCCGGGCGGTGGAGCGGCACCGCCGCGCGGGGCGGGCCGGCCGGACGGGGGCCGGGGCCGGCGTCGGTGATGCGCACGGTGATGCCGGAGGCGTCCGGGTAGAGCTGGAAGCACAGCCAGCGATCCGGCGGGCACAGCACGGTGAACGCGGTCGGCTGCCGGCTCATCGCCGCCGCGCGGTACCGCTCCTCGTACACCGGATGGTCCAGCCACGGCAGCGCCCGCCACAGCACCCGGCCCACCAGGTCGTCCCGGGACGCGTCCAGCAGGGCGGCGGCGGCCGCGGTGGCGAGCAGGACGCGGCCGTCGACGCCCAGCACGCACACCCCTTCCGGCAGGCGCGCCAGCGCCGAGCCCTCCAGGAGCCCGCCCGTGGCGGGCGCGGGGCCGGGCAGCACCAGGGGCTCCGCCGCGGGACGGACCGGCAGCCCGGTGCCCGCGGCGTGCGCGAGGACCCGGCCGAGCGCCGAGGCGGCCGCCTCCAGCCGGTCACGCTCGGTGCGCTCGAGCCGCTGCGGACGGGACCCGGCCCAGTTCACGAAGAGCGTGCCGTGCACCGCGCCGGCGGCCGAGACGGGCAGACAGGCGAACGCGAGGCGGTACGGCAGGAGCAGCGCCGTGCGCGGATAGCGGCGGGCCATCTCCTGGGCGTCGGCCACCCACACCAGCTTCCGCTCGCGGGCCGCCTCGGCCGCCCCGACCGGCGCGTCCAGGCGGATCCGGCGCCAGGGCCCGGCGAACTGCGGGGGCAGCCCGGTGTACACGGACAGCACCAGGGCGTCCCCGGCCGGATCGAGCAGGTACACCCCGCCGCCGTACGCGCCGAGTCCCGACACCACGCCGGACAGGCACACGCCCAGCTCCTGGAGCCCCTGCCGGGCGTCGGCGGCGGGGGAGCCCCTGTCGTCGGGGACACCGTTCGCAGCGGAGTCGTCGCACATAGGCACCACCACCTGCGGCCGCCGCGGGGCCGGACATCCGGCCGTGGCCGGTCGCCGGACCGGGGCCCGGCTCCCACTCCTCCACTATTCCACGCGAAGGGGCGGCCGGTACGGGGGCGAGTGCCCGGCGCTCCGCCGAGCCCTTCGGGCAGGCGACCGGGAGCACGCACCTGACGCGGCGAAGGCCCGCCCCTCCCGGTGCGTGACGGGCGGGCGACGGCAGGGCCTAGGCTGACGGCATGGAAGCGATCCTGGTCAGCGCGTGTCTGCGCGGGGTGCCCTGCCGGTTCGACGGGCGTCACAAGGCGTCGGGCGCGGCCGAGGAGGCGGTGGCCGGCCGTCACGTCGTCTCCTTCTGCCCGGAGGTCGCGGGCGGGCTCGCGACACCGCGCCGGCCGGCGGAGCTGGTGGGCGGCGACGGGCACGCCGTGCTCGACGGCACGGCGAGGGTGGTGGAGGACACCGGGCGGGACGTGACGGAGCAGTTCGTGGCCGGCGCCCGGCGCGCTCTCGCGGCGGCCCGGCACGCCGGCTGCGCCGAGGCACTTCTGATGCCGCGCAGCCCGTCGTGCGGACGGGGCACGGTGTACGACGGCTCGTTCGCCGGGGAACTGGTGCCGGGGGACGGGGTGACGGCGGCCCTGCTGGAGCGCCACGGCATCACCGTACGGGCCGCCCCCGGAGTCTGACTCCGCCGCCGGCGTGCGACCCCGCCCCGAGCGTGACTCCGACCCGAGGGTGACTCGGCTGCCGGCGGAAAAAGGCCGACGGCGGGGAAAGGGCCTGGTCGTCAAGGCCCGCCGGTGAACAACGCAGGGCCGAGAGCAGGAGCGCCCTTTCGGCTTTCAGCGCTCCTTCCCGGATGCCGAGGAAGCCCTGGCCGCCCCGGTTCGCGGCCGGCGACGCGGCCCGCTTCCTCGCCCGGTGCTTCGGCGAGGGTGGCCCGAGGAGTGTCGGAGCGCGGCGCCCGGCTCCCGGTCCGGCCGATCTCCCTCTCTCGCCCCTGCGTGTGACGGCGGCCCGTACCGGCCACGGCCGGTACGGGCCGCCCGGTCAGCGGCGCCCGGAGAGGACGCTCAGCACACCGTCGTGAAGGTGGGGACCTGGGCCGCGGCCCGGGGGATGCACGGGGTGTCCTCCTCGGCGGCGGTCTCCTGGGGCATGCGCTGCAGCTCGTCGAGGTTGTCGGTCATGTCCGATCTCCTTTCGTGAGGGTCCCGGACTCCCCGGTCGGGAGCGGGACGTCACACGGTGCGCGCCCTGGTGCGCGTACCGCGGTCGAAGGGGCCGCCGCGAGGGTGTCGGGCAGCCAGGCGCGCGGGCCGCCGCGCAGGAGGCGCAGCAGGAAGCCGACGACGCCGCCCAGACCCGTGTGATGGCCGGTGCTCACCTCGCGCAGGGTGTCGTCGGCGGGCAGCAGCAGCCCGTCACGCAGTGCCGTGCGGCTCAGGACCGCCTCCACGGCCTGGTGCGCGCGCCGGCGGTGGCGGCTCTCGCCCGTGGCGTCCGCGAGGTCGAGCAGCAGTTCCGCGTTGCCCGAGACGCCGTGGCAGGCGGCGGGCGGCAGCATCCAGCGGTCGGCGTGCACGGCCTCGGCCGCGCCGAGCGCCGCCCGCAGGTGACGGGGATCGCCGGTGACCTGCCACAGCCGCAGCAGGAAGGTGCCCACGCCGGAGGCACCGCTGCACCAGTTGGTCAGGGCCACCGTGTCGTCCGGTCCCGCGGTCCAGCGCAGCGCGCCCCGGTCCTCGACCGCGGCCTCGGCCAAGGCGTCACCCGCCCGTACGGCGGTGGCCAGGTACCGGGGGTCGCCGACGGCCCGGAACGCTTCGAGGAGGAACGTGCCGATGCCCGCCGCACCGTGCGCGAACCCGTGGTGGACCACCGGCCGGGCCGCCGGGCCGTCCTCGGAGAGCACCGTCCAGCGCGGACCCGCCCGGCCGTCCGCGGCGGCGGCGAGGATCCCCTCGGCGCAGCGCGCCGTCCGCTCCCGGAAGCGCTCGTCCCCGGTGCGCGCGAGGAAGTGCGCCTGCGCCAGTCCGGCGCCGGCGGTTCCGTGGACGACGTCCGGGACCGGCCCGGTGACCGGAACACGCAGTGCCATGCCGCGGGCGGCGGCCACGACGGCGTCGTCCGCGAGCAGCAGTCCCGCGTCCAGCAGCGCCCACGCGGTACCGGACCGCCCGAAGTGCAGTCCGGGCAGCAGCCGGGGCTCGCGCGCGGCACGCTCCAGCGTCCACGCGGCCACGGCGCCCACCGTCTCGCGCAGCCGCCCGTCCCGCGGGTGGGTCCGCGCGGCCCGGGTCAGCACCCCGAGCAGCCCGGCCGAGCCGTAGTAGACGTTGCAGGGGTCGGTGGTGGCCGCGAACCCTTCGGCGGGCCACAGCCGTTCGGGGTCGTCCGGACGCAGGGTGTCCAGGAGGTGGCGCAGGCCGTCGCGGAGCAGGCGCTCCGCGTCCGCGCCGGGCGCGGCGGCCGGCCCGTGCGGGGCGCGCAGGGGCCGGGGGGCGCCGGGGGTCCGGCCGTCGGCGAGGAAGGACCGCACGCGTTCCAGGGGCCAGCGGCGCCGCGGGTCGTCGTGCAGCAGGCCGAGGACGAGCGGCGCGAGACGGCGTACGAGGGGGCTGTGCGGTGCCAGAGCGGCGAGCCTGCCCTCCAGCCGCCGCCACGCGGGCCGTCGGGCCGGCCGGTCGGGCGCGAGCAGCGGCTCCGTGCCCGTCACGACGAGGAAGAGCACGGCGCCCAGCGAGTAGAGGTCGGCCGACGGGTCGGGCAGGGCACGGCGGCCGGGGCCCGGGTCCAGCTGTTCCGGGGCGCCGTAGCCCGCCGTGCCGCCGCCGGGGGCCGGGACGCCGGCGTGCGCGGCCAGTTCGAGGTCGATGAGACGGAGCCCGCCGTCGGGAGCCACGAAAACGTTGTCAGGAGTCAGATCGCGCAGCACCACACCGCTCGCGTGCACGCGGGAGAGCAGGTCCGTCAGCCGCCGGGCCACGTCCAGCACCGTCCGCTGCGCCGGTGCCCCGCCGCGCGCGCGGGCCCGCAGGTTCCAGAGCCGGAGCGGGACGCCGTCCAACTGCTCCTGCACCAGGAAGACATGGCCGTCCTCGGTGAGGAAGGAGACCTTCTCGGGGGTCAGGCCGAGCGGTGCGAGCCGGTCGAGCATCTCCCCTTCGTTGCGCAGCAGATCACGTACGTCGGTGCCCAGCGCGGTGGCGTCGATGTGCGCCCTGCCCTGCTTGACGACGACACGGCGGCCCGTGTGCCGGTCCGTCGCCCGGAAGACACCGCCCTTGGTGCTGAGCCGCAGGGCGGCGTGCACGACGAAGCGGTCGCCGATGACGACGGGCCGGACCGGCCGGTCCTCCTGTGCGGCGCAGGCGGGCCGCTCGGCGGCGGGGGGCGCCTCGAAGGGGTCGGGCACCCCGGCCGGCGGTGTGTACCACGGCTCGCGCACGTCGGGCACCCGCCTGCCTTCGGCATCCAGGAGGGTGGGCCGGTAGACACCGTTGTCACCGAGGACCAGGACCGGCCGGAACCCTCCGTACCGGTAGTGCACCAGGCTGCCCGGACGGAAGGGCCGGTCCGACAGGATCCGCGGTCCCGGCAGCCCGGCCGTCACGTCGTGCAATTCAGCCGCTATGGCCCGAAGGTGCTCCGTGTCCCGTGGATAGACCGTGATGAATTTCCCCGCGGAAGCCCGGTCGTATTGCCGGGAAACCAATTCCCGAACGCGGTCCGCGGAAGCCGCGACTTTGAAATCCAGGCCATGCCCGAGAAGGATCGGTGCGACTTTTTCCAGAATTTCAGCGGCGGCCACCGGAGTGGCCGAGACATGGAGTTTCCAGCCCTGGCCGGGGAGGTCCCCGCCGGCCGGCGACACCCGGCACCACAGCTGATCACGGGTCATGTGCCAGGCGTGACCGGCCTGATTCCGCTCCCGCAGCAGAGGTGTGAGGACCGCCACGGGGTCGAAGGCCCGATTCGTGCCGTCGGCCCGCGCCAGATCTCCCGTGACCTGGTCCATGCTTCCCGACGTCACCCTGCGGCCTCCGAGATCGTCGTTTCCGGCCCGTCACACACTGCTGCGATCATCACCGTCCGGCGGTGCGCCAAAACCATACGGTCATGTAAAGAAACAGCAAATCCAGGAGCGGGGGCGGGTCTTGTCTTGGAAACAGCCGATGGCATCGCAATTGCCCATTTTGGTGGAACGGCTGCCGTATTGCCGTGTCGCTCCGGGAGCGGGCCGCCCCCTCCCGGGGGACGGGCACCTGGAGCTCGGCCTGCCCGTTCTCCTCGCGCCGCTCGCCGCGGCCGGCGACGCGACCGCGGCCGTCCCGCGGCGCCGCGCCGCGCCGGCCGTGCCCCGGCCGCCGGGGTTCGGCACCCCCGCCGGTGACGCGCAGGCGGCCGAGGGCGGGGCCACGGCCTGGGAAGACACCGGCGGAATGCCGAAGTCCGCGCGGGACGGGGAAGGATGACGGGGACGTCCGACGAACCCCCACGACTCACGGAGGACACCGAGATGGCGCTGACCCGGGAAGAACGAGAGAGCTTCCTCGCCGAGCCGCACGTGGCCGCGCTCGCGGTCGAGGGAGAGGCGGGCAGGGGCCCGCTGACCGTCCCGATCTGGTATCAGTACGAGCCGGGCGGCCTGGTGTGGATCATGACCGGGCTCGACTCCCGCAAGAACAGGCTGATCCGCGCGGCCGGCCGGTTCTCGCTCATGATCGAGCGGGTGGAGCCCACCGTCCGGTACGTGTCGGTGGAGGGCCCGGTCACCGGCACCTCGCCCGCCACGGTCGAGCAGCTCAGGGAGATGGCGGCCAGGTACCTGCCGGCCGCCAAGGTCGATACCTACGTCGATTTCGCCTGGAAGAACCACGGGGAGCAGGTCGTCGTCCGCATGCGGCCGCAACGCTGGGTCTCCTCCGACCTGGGAACGGTGTGACCCGTCGGGGACGGGCGTAAGATCGTGCGGCCCGGGCGGGGTACTACGCTGACGGCATGACGCACTTTGATGTCCTCGTCCTCGGCGCAGGCCCCGGCGGATACGTCGCCGCCATCCGCGCGGCCCAGCTCGGCAAGTCGGTCGCGGTGGTCGAAGAGAAGTACTGGGGCGGTGTCTGCCTGAACGTGGGGTGCATCCCCTCCAAGGCCCTGCTCAGGAACGCCGAGATCGCCCACATCCTCACCCAGGAGAAGAAGACCTTCGGCATCAGCGGTGACGCCACCATGGACTTCGGTGTCACCCACCGGCGCAGCCGCTCCGTGGCGGAGGCCAGCGCCAAGGGCGTGCACTACCTGATGAAGAAGAACAAGATCACCGAGATCGACGGCTGGGGCACCCTCACCGGCCCGAAGTCGGTGGACGTCAGGGGCGCCGACGGCACCATGGCGTCGTACAGCTGCGACAACCTGATCATCGCCACCGGTGCGCAGGTCCGGATGCTGCCCGGCATGAGCCGCAGTGCCAACGTCGTCACCTACGAGGAGCAGATCCTGGACGAGGATCTGCCGCGTTCCGTCATCATCGGCGGCTCCGGCGCGATCGGTGTCGAGTTCGCCTACGTGCTGCGGAACTTCGGTGTCGAGGTGACCATCGTCGAGTTCCTCGACCGCATGGTGCCCACCGAGGACGCCGACGTCTCCAAGGAACTGCTGCGGCACTACCGCAAGCTGGGCGTCGACGTGCTGCTCTCCACCAAGGTGGACTCGGTCGAGGACACCGGTTCGGGCGTCCGGGTCACCGTCAGCCCCGCCGGCGGCGGCGAGGCGCGCGTCCTGGAGGCCGACCGGATGCTCGCCGCGTTCGGCTTCGCGCCCCGGGTCGAGGGCTACGGCCTCGAGGCGGCCGGCGTCCAGCTCACCGAGCGCGGCGCCATCGCGGTCGACGCCCGCGGCCGCACCAACGTCGAGGGCGTCTACGCGATCGGCGACGTGACCGGCAAGCTCATGCTGGCCCACACCGCCGAGGCCATGGGCGTCGTGGCCGCCGAGACCATCGCCGGTGCCGAGACGCAGGAGATCGACTTCGCGATGATCCCGCGGGCGACCTTCTGCCAGCCGCAGATCGCGTCGTTCGGCTACTCCGAGGCGCAGGCCCGCGAGCTGGGCTACGACGTCAAGGTGGCGCAGTTCCCCTTCTCCGCCAACGGCAAGGCCCGCGGCATGGGAGAGGGCGTCGGTTTCGTCAAGATCGTGGCGGACGCCCGGCACAACGAGATCGTGGGCGCCCACATGATCGGTCCCGAAGTGACCGAACTGCTGCCCGCGCTGACGCTCGCCCAGATGTGGGACCTCACCGCCGACGAGGTCGCCCGCAACATCTTCGCCCACCCGACGCTGTCGGAGGCCATGAAGGAGGCCGTCGAAGGCATCGCGGGCCACATGATCAACCTCTGAGCCCGGCGGTCCCCTGCCCCCGCCGCCCCGCGGCGGGCGGGGGCGGGCGGGGGCGCCTGCGGCCCGGTCCCGCGCACCGCGGGGACCGGGCCGTGAGCGGCGAGGCCGGGGCCGTCCGCCGTCCGCCGTGAGCCGCGGGGCCGTTCGCCGCGAGCCGTGAGGCCGGGCCGTCCGCCGCGCACCGCCGGGCCGGCCCGGCGGGCGTCCGGCGCCGTCAGCGGCCGCCCAGCAGTTCCAGCGTGTCGATCACACGGTTCGAGAAGCCCCACTCGTTGTCGTACCAGGCGACCACCTTGACGTGCCGGCCGTCGACCCGGGTCAGCGCCGAGTCGAAGACCGAGGAGGCCGGGTTGCCCGTGATGTCGGACGACACGAGCGGATCCTCCGAGTACTCCAGGATCCCGGCGAGCGGCCCCTGCGCGGCGGCCCGGTACGCCGCCAGCACGTCCTCACGGGTCACCTCGCGGGCGACGGTGGTGTTGAGTTCCACGATCGAGCCCACCGGCACCGGCACCCGGATCGAGTCGCCCGACAGCTTCCCGTCCAGACCCGGCAGCACCAGCCCGATCGCCTTGGCGGCGCCGGTCGTGGTCGGCACGATGTTGACGGCGGCGGCGCGGGCCCGGCGGGCGTCGCGGTGCGGCCCGTCCTGCAGGTTCTGCTCCTGGGTGTAGGCGTGCACCGTCGTCATGAACCCGTGCTCGACACCGGCGAGTTCGTCGAGCACCGAGGCCAGCGGCGCGAGCGCGTTGGTCGTGCAGGAGGCGTTCGAGACGACCGTGTGCAGCTCCGGGTCGTACGCGCCGGTGTTCACCCCGTACGCCAGCGTGACGTCGGCGCCCTCCGACGGCGCGCTGACGAGGACCTTGCGCGCACCGGCGTCGACGTGGGCACGGGCCGCCCCGGCCGAGGTGAACCGGCCGGTCGCCTCCAACGCGACGTCGACGCCCAGCTCCGCCCACGGCAGCCGGGCCGGCTCCCGCTCGGCCAGCACCCTGATGCGGCGCCCGTCGACGACGAGGGTGTCACCGTCCACGGTCACCGGGCGGCCGAGCCGGCCGGCCGTCGTGTCGTAGGCGAGCAGGCGCGCCAGCGTGGCGGGCTCCGTGAGGTCGTTGACGGCGACGACCTCCAGGGCGCTGTCGCGCTCCAGCAGCGCGCGCAGCACGTTGCGTCCGATGCGGCCGAATCCGTTGATGGCGATACGCGTCATGAGTGGCATCCCTTCCGTTCGCCACCAGCTTCGCCAGGGGCGGCCGGCCCGGACAGCGGCGTGAGCGCCACGGTTCGCAAGGATCGTGCCAGACGCCGGCGCTACTCGCCCCGGGCGAAGGTGCGCCGGTACTCGCTCGGGGTGGTGCCGAGGACGCGCTGGAAGTGCAGCCGCAGGTTCGCGCCGGTGCCCAGGCCGACGTCGGCGGCGATCTGCTCGACACTCAGTTCCGAACGCTCCAGCAGCTCACGGGCCACGTCGATGCGGGCACGCATGACCCACTGCATCGGTGTGTACCCCGTGTCCTCGGCGAACCGCCGCGAGAACGTGCGCGGCGACACCGCCGCGTGCCGGGCGAGCACTTCCAGGGAGAGGGGTTCGCCCAGCCGGTGCAGCGCCCACTCGCGGGTGGCGGCGAACCGCTCACCCAGCGGCTCGGGCACGCTGCGCGGCACGTACTGCGCCTGGCCACCGCTGCGGTAGGGCGCCGCGACCAGCCGCCGCGCCGCGTGGTTGGAGGCGGCCACCCCGAGATCGCCGCGGAGCATGTGCAGGCACAGGTCGATGCCGGAGGCGGCACCGGCCGACGTCAGCACACTGCCCTCGTCGACGAACAGCACGTTCTCGTCCACCCGGACGAGCGGGTGTCTCGCCGCGAGCGCCCGCGTGTAGTGCCAGTGCGTCGTGGCCCGTCTGCCGTCGAGCAGGCCCGTCGCGGCGAGTGCGAAGGCACCGGTGGAGATGGCGGCCAGCCGCGTGCCGTGCCGGTGGGCGGCGACCAGTGCGTCGACGACCGCCGCGGGCGGGTCGTCGCGGTCCGGGAAGCGGTAGCCGGGGATGAACACGACGTCGGCCCACACCAGGGCCTCCAGGCCGTGCGCGACGTGGTACGACAGACCGTCACCGCCGGTGACCAGCCCGGGGACGGCGCCGCACACACGTACCTCGTACGGCATGCTCGCGCGCGTGGTGAACACCTGCGCCGGGATACCGACGTCGAGGGGTTTCGCGCCGTCGAGCACGAGGACGGCGACGCGCCGCAGACGAGAGGGTGACACGCGAGCAGGGTACGGGGCCGGTCCGCCCGGGGGATTCCGGCACCCCCGGCCGCGCCCCCCCCGCGGCGTCGGCTGCCACCCCCGCCCCCTCGTCCGCCGCCGCCCCGGCCCGCCGGCGCGCCCGCGGGGTCCGCCGGCCTGCCCGGTGGTGCCTCCGGGGGCCTGGTGGGGTGCCAGGCCGGGCGCCGGTGGGGCGCCCGTCGGCGCTGCTCCGACGCGCCGGTGAACTGGTGTGCGCCGTAAGCCGGTTGGCACGTATCTTGTGCTGCGGACGCTTCACGCTCGACTGCTCGACCTCTCCACCGCACACGGACGGACGGTATCCATGACCCACCCCGCGAACACTCCCGGGCCGGCGGCGCACCCGAAGATCGACACCTCGGTGCCGCACTCGGCCCGGATCTGGAACTACTGGCTGGGCGGCAAGGACAACTACCCCGTCGACGAGGAGGCCGGCGACGCCTACACCGCCGTCTTCCCCGGCATCGTCACCATCGCGCGCAGCAGCCGCGCCTTCCTGCGCCGCAACATCACCCACCTGGTCGCCGAGGCGGGCATCCGGCAGTTCCTCGACGTCGGGACGGGCCTGCCGACGGCCGACAACACGCACGAGGTCGCGCAGCGGCTCGCTCCCGAGGCCCGGATCGTCTACGTCGACAACGACCCGATGATCCTGGCCCACGCCCGTGCCCTGCTGTATTCCACGCCGGAGGGGGCGACCGCCTACATCGACTCCGACGTGCTGGACACGGACCGGATCCTCACGGCCGCCGCCGCCACCCTCGACCTCTCCCGGCCCACCGCCCTCATCCTCAGCAACATCCTGGGCCACGTCCCCGACCACGACCAGGCGCGCTCCCTCGTCACCCGGCTGATGGACGCACTCCCCTCCGGCAGCTACCTCTCCGTCAACGACGGCTCCCGGGGTACCGACCCGGTCTTCGAGCAGGCCCAGGACGCCTACAACGAGAGCGGCGCCGCCCCCTACGTCCTGCGGACGGTCGACCAGATCACGGCGTTCTTCGACGGCCTGGACCTCGTGGAACCCGGGGTCGTGCCGGTGAACCGGTGGCGGCCGGACCCCTCGGACCCGGCCCCGGAGCCGATCGGGGAGCACGGCGGCCTCGCCCGCAAACCGTGACCCGGTCACCGTCGCGGCACGGGGCCGCCGGAGTGATCCCGTAGGGATCGTCAGGTGACCCGGTCTCACCTCGGCGCGGACACGCCCGCGGTTCCCCCGCGTGGACGCGCCGAGGGGGCGTCAGTAGTCCGAATGCGGCGCTCCGATGGTGCGCGCCGCGCATCCCGCTGACAGTGATCACGTCGCACCTGCGATCCCGAAGAGCGGGCATCGTGCCCGTTCTCGCAGTCGCGACGGAAGGATCACCATGCGTATCTCCCGTACTCTGTTCGTCTCGGCGGCGATCGCCTCCGCCGTCGCGTTCTCCGCTCCCGCCGCCGGCGCCCTGGGCGTGACCGCCCAGGCGCCCGCGCAGGCGGCCACCGTCGTCCACGGTGACGACTCCGACGACAACGGCAACGACAACGACCGTTCGTCGAAGGGCAACGACGACCGCGGCGGCGACCGTGGCGGCGACCGCGGTGGGGACCGTGGCGGTGACCGCGGTGGGGACCGTGGCGGTGACCGTGGTGGTGACCGCGGTGACAAGCCGCACGGTGGGGTCCACGCCGGTGGCGGTGCGCTGGCGCTGCGCACCACCGGTGACGACTCCGACGACAACGGCAACGACAACGACCGTTCGTCGAAGGGCAACGACGACCGCGGCGGCGACCGTGGCGGCGACCGCGGCGGGGACCGTGGCGGCGACCGCGGCGGGGACCGTGGCGGCGACCGCGGTGGCGACCGCGGTGGCGACCGTGGTGGTGACCGCGGTGACAAGCCGCACGGTGGCGTCCACGCCGGTGGCGGTGCGCTGGCGCTGCGCACCACCGGTGACGACTCCGACGACAACGGCAACGACAACGACCGTTCGTCGAAGGGCAACGACGACCGCGGCGGCGACCGTGGCGGCGACCGCGGTGGGGACCGTGGCGGTGACCGCGGTGGCGACCGTGGTGGTGACCGCGGTGACAAGCCGCACGGTGGTGTCCACGCCGGTGGCGGCGGTCTGGCCCAGTCCTCGAACACCATGGGCCTGGGAGCCGCTCTCGTGCTCGGCGGCGTCGGTGCCGGTGCCTACATGCTGCGGCGCCGCAAGGCGTCGGGCACTCCGGTGGCCTGAACCGAGCCTGTTCACCGTCGGTGCGCTGTCGCGGCCTGCGTCCCTCCTCCTGGAGGAACGCGCGGGCCGCGGCGGCGGCGCCCCACCCCGCCACGCGGGGCCCGCACCACCTTCTTGACGAAAGGCACCGTCCATGGCTTTCCAGCGTCCGCCTCAGACGGAACAGTCCGGGACCGGGACCGCACCTCGTCGCGGCCGGCTGCGCCTGCTGTGGCCGGCGGCGGCGGTCGGGTTCGGACTGGTGCTCATTCACCAATCGCTGGGCACCGCGCCGGTGACCAGCCCCCGGCAGCCGGACCGCCCGACCACGGTGGCCACCCGGGCGGCCGGGACCCCCCAGGCCACGCCGTCCACCGAGCCCGACGACGGAGCGCTGCCCCGGTCGGCCCCCACCCGGATCTCCATCCCGGCGATCTCCGTGGACGCGCCGTTCACCAAGCTGTCCCTGGACTCCACCGGGCACCTGACCCCGCCGCCGGCCGACGACACCAATCTCGTCGGATGGTTCCAGGGCGGAGCCTCGCCCGGCGAGCGCGGAACGTCCGTCGTGGTCGGCCACGTCGACACCACGACCGGTCCGGCGGTCTTCGTCGGCCTCGACGCGCTCAAGGCCGGCGAACACGTGGAGATCACCCGCGAGGACGGCATCGTCGCCCGGTTCCAGATCGACGCGGTGGACACCTTCAGCAAGGCGGACTTCCCCGACGACGAGGTGTACGCCGACACGCCGACGCCCGAACTGCGGCTGATCACCTGCGGCGGCACGTTCAACCGCACCAGCAAGGACTACGAGTCCAACGTGGTCGTCTTCGCCCACCTCGAATCCAGCTCCCCCTCCTGAGCGGCGAGGGGGCGCCGGGGTCAGGAACGCGGCCGGGGGACGAGGAGATCGGCGACGACGGGGCGGTGGTCCGAGGCCGTGGTCACGGCCTCACGCACCCCGGCGACCGCGATCCGCGGCGAGACCGCCACGACGTCGATGCGCCGGTCCGGTGCGGCCGCCGGATAGGTCATGCCGCCGTGCGGGGCGGCATCGGCCAGCGGCCCCCACAGTCTCGCCAGTTCAGGCGCGCCGGGTTCGGCGTTGAAGTCCCCGACGAGGACCTTCGGGCCGGCGTCCGCCGCCAGCACGGCCAGCATGTCGTCGACCTGGGCGCGGCGCACGGACGGATCGGCGCGGTAGTCCAGGTGGGTCGTGTACACGTGCACGAGGGCGCCCCGGGCCCGTACCGTCACCTCCGCGAAGCCCGGCGCGGGCTCGGGCACCGGGTCGGGTGACTGGGTGGACAGCCGCGTGATCTCGTGGTTCTCGGCGCTCACCACGGGGTAGCGGCTCAGCACCGCGACACCGAACCGGCGCCGCTGCGTGCGGGGCGGCTCGGCGGGCAGGTCGTAGACCGGCGCGAAGAACACCCGCATGTGCAGCATCCGGGCCAGGTCCCGGGCCTCGTCGCGGAACTCGCTGCGGGCACCCCAGCGCACGTCGACCTCCTGGAGGCCGACCACGTCCGCGTGCAGGTCACCGATGGCCCGCGCGGTCCGGCCGAGGTCGAAGACATTGTCCTCGCCCGCCCCTGCGTGGATGTTGTACGTGGCCACCCGCAACGGCACGGGTGGAGCCGCCGGCCGCGCCGCCGCGGACCCGGGGGACGCGGCGACGAGGGTGACGGCGGCGCCGAGCGCGACGGCGGCCAGGACGCGGCGGACGAACGAGCGGTGGGTGCGTGTCACACGAGCCTCCGGATGAGAGTGTGATGCGGCCTTCGCCGGAGGAGTGGAGCCTACTAGGGCGTGATGAGCGGGGACAGGTCCACCATGCCGTGCCGTCCTGCTGCCGAGATCAGGCGCTCCGGCAGGGCCTCGAAGACGCCCGCGGCACGCCGCTGCCGCGAGCGGTCATGGACAGCGGCCAGGCGCCGAACTGCTGCGGTGTCTCCCGCCACTGGCCGCCAGTCCTGAACCGCCGGATCACGTCTTCGCCACTGCGGCCGCAACCGCTCGGGGGCCGGTCCGTACCTGCCGATCGGCAGGCACGGACCGAGGAACACCCCCTCCCCGTCGCTCAGTTGCGTGCCCCTCGTGGGTGACGATCTACCGGGTCAGGCCCTGCCGTGACGACGAATCCCGCGGATTGCCTGCGACTGAAAAGGCGGCCTGGCCGGCCGGCCGAGACCGGACAGTCCCCACAGCTCGGCGATCAGGCCGTGCTGAACTCGGAAGATCTCCATCATGGTGGGTGCAGACTCCGCGCCGTCCGGCACGGAGGCCGAAAGCCCGCGCAGCACGGAACGGACGGCGACCCGGCCGTGGTCCACCAGCATGTCCTCGACGGTGACCCGAATGCCGGGATGGGCTGCGAACATCCTGGACCAGGCATCTGCGACGGCCCCGATGCCGGTCGTTCCCAGCGGATGACTCACGAAGTCCGGTGCGAGGACCGTGTCCAGGGCGGCCAGGTCCCGGCCATTGAATGCCTCGTACATGCGCAGGCCGACAGCCCCTGCTTCCCGCTTGTCGTCTGTCATCGGCCCGGTCCCCACCCGTGGTCGAACCGGATCCGATGCGTTCCGGCAGCGTCGAAAAGGGTCGCCGAGCGGCCGGCCACCTTGCCGTCGAAGTGCTTTTCCATCGTCGCGGCACCCACCGGAAGCCCGGTGGACACAGCCGGGTCCGGCTTCAGCTCGGCCGGGACGAACCCTTTGGCCGTGAACGTTCCTGTGGCTCTCATGGGCACGACCGTATCGGCGGGGTCTGACACCGCTCTCCTTCTCGACGGCGGGAGTTGAACCGCCTGGTCCGCAGTGCGGGCGGCCGGACCCCGGGGACCTGCCGTCCCGCCCACCGCGGCCCGCCGGCGATCACTCCTCGAAACGCGCCCCGGTTTCGGTACGCACGGCGATGAAGGCCTCGTCAGCCGTGAGCCGCACCCCTTGCGCGCGCCCCGTGGCCCCGTCACCCTGTCCTGTCGTCACCCCGCAGAGGCCCTCGCTCCTACGGCTTGTCCGGCGGAAAGTCAACGGTTGACTTGGCCGAAACACGCTGCCATGTTAGCAAGCGCTTTCTAGTGGGCTTTCCCCAGGTCATCCGCACAGCACCCGGCCCCGCCGGGAGCCTTCACGTCGAGGGGGACGTATGAAGGAAGCAGCCGCAGCCCCCGAGGTCGCCGGACCCGGATCCGGGACCGGCGCCGTCCCGGGGGCCGGCGACCTGCGCCCGGTCTTCTCCGGGCGGCACACCCGTCTGTGGGCCTTCCTGCTCGCCGGCTGGCTGATCAGCTACGCCGACCGCACGGTCACAGGACCGGTCGTCTCCTGGATGATCGACAACAAGGCCGGGTTCATCGGGGACGCGGCGCATCCCGCCACCCTCGGCGGCCTGATCGGCTCGATGTTCTTCACCGGCTACATGCTCACCCAGTACGCGGGCGGCCGGCTCGGCGACCGCTACGGCCACCGCGAGATGCTGGTGGTGTCCCTGCTGTGGGCCGGACTGATGACCCTGGTGTCCGGACTCGCGGGCGGACTCGTCGCCTTCGTCGTGGCCCGGGTCCTCACCGGCCTGGGGGAGGGGGTCTTCTACTCCAACGACCGGGTGCTCGTGATCGCCCACACCCCGCTGGCCCGGCGCACGGCCGGCCTCGGCATCGTCCTGTCCGGGCTGTCGATCGGACTGACCGTCGGCGTCCTCGCCACCCCGCACCTGATCGACTGGGGCGGATCGCTCGGCCTGGGCGGCCGCGCCTGGAGCATGCCGCTGTACGTGTTCGGTGTCGTCTCGCTGCTGATCGCCGCCGCCACCTGGGTCTTCTTCCGGGGGCGCGGGGACCGTCCGCTGCGGCTCGGACCCCCCACGCTGCGGCTGATCGGCTACTCGGTGCCCACGGCCGCGGTGATCGTGGCGCTCTTCCTGTGTGCCGACGCCTTCGGCTGGCCCGACTGGCTGACGGCGGTGGGCTCCGGCGTGCTGTTCGCGGGGATGCTCGCGTTCGTCGTGCGCGGCATCGTGCGCGAGGGGCGCTCGGCGGCGCTGCTCAACCGCGATGTGTGGCTGGTCTGCGTCGCGTTCGTCGCGGTGATGTGGAACCTTTGGTTCTTCTCCTTCTGGTCGGTCCAGATCGTCAAGGAGAGCGCGCACAGCAGCCTGGGCGCGGCGGCCCTGACCGCCGCCTTCAACGCCGGCGCCGGCATCGTCGGCTTCCCGGTCGGCGGCTGGATCGCCGACCGCCGGGTGCGTGCGGGCAAGGGCCGCAAGCCGCTCGCCGTCGCCTGCGCGGCCGTCCACACGGTGCTGGCGACGGCCTTCGGGCTCAGCCTGCTGGACGGCAGGCCCTCCCTGCTGCTGCTCGGTCTGATCCTGTTCTTCTCCGGCCTGTTCTTCAACGCGCTCCAGCCCATCGTGCACAGCCTCCTGGGCGACCTGGCGGACGCGGAGGACCGCGGCGCGCTGTTCGGGCTCTTCAACCTGGTCGCGGAGGCCGGTGCGGTGGCCAGTCCGGTGATCAGCGGGGTCCTGCGCGACGCCACCGGGAGCTGGGCGCCGGGTGTGTTCACCGCGGCCGGGGTGATGGCGGTGTCCGTGGCGCTGTACACGCTGGTCAGGGAACGCATACCCGGCGCCGTGTGACGGAACGTCGGAAGGTTCCCGCGTCGGCGGGACCCGCGGACCCGGTGCCGCCGTGACCCGTCTTTCGGGCGGGGCGGCACCGGCCCTGGTGGCCGAGGGCGGCACCGCCGTGACGTCGCCGCCCACATTTCCCGGACGCCGGCACGCGGCCCTGTGCGCCCCGGCCACCCGTGGGCCGGGGGCGGAGGCCCCGCGCACACCCGGCGCTCGTGCCGCCGTGCCATCGCACCGCCTGCCACCGCACCGCCCGGTGCACCGGGGCGGCGGTGCCGGGAGGGCGTACCCGGCGGCGCCGGTGGGCCGGGGCGCATCCCGCTGTCACGCGTGGGGTCCGACGTACGCTCGCGCACTTCTGTTGATGATATGAAGAAGTCTTTTCAGGCTTTGTCGTCGCCGCGGCACGGACATCACCACGGTGGATTTCCGCCGCTTGCGAGGTGAGGCCGCATGGTGCAGGTCGAGCGTTTACTGGCCGACTGCCTGGACGACGCACGCACCCAGCCGATGGGCGCGGTCCCGGTGGACGCCGACGGTGCCGGTTACGCGGCCGCTCGCCGGACCTTCCTGGCGGCGGGGCTGCACGCGCTGCGCGAGCACGCGCCCGACGCCGGATGGGTCCAGCTCAACGTCCGCGTCGAGCCGGCCGGATGGCCCCGCCTGTACGCCCGCCTCGCCGGGACGGCCCGGGAGGTGCTCGGCACCGGGGCGGCCCGCGGCTTCTTCTTCATGCACAAGCCGCCGGGACTGCGCATCCGCTTCCACGCGGCACAGCCGGCCCGCGCCCCGCAGCTGCGCGCCACCCTGGTCCGCCGGCTCGCACCCGCGGCCGACGGATCCTGGGCGCGGCCGGTCGCCGACGTGTACGAGCCGGAGACGTACCTCTTCGGCGGTCCCCGCTCCATGCCCCACGTGCACGCGCTGTTCACCGCGGACTCCCTGGCCTGGCTGGACGTCCACACCGCCGTCGCCGGCGCGCCGGCCCCCGCCGACTGGCGGGTGTCCCTGCCGCTGCTGGGCGCGGTCTTCGACGGCCTCGGCGTGGTGGGCTGGGAACACCGCGGCGTCTGGCAGGCCGTGCGGGACGAGACCGGCCGCCGGCTGCCCGGCGGACTGCGCGACCCGGCCCGCCGGCGCGCCGCCGACGGCATCCGCGCCTACTGGGAGCAGGAGCCCGGCGCCCGTCTCGCGGCGCTGCCGAAGGACTGGCAGGACGTGCTCGGCCCGCACACGGAGGACGTGCGGCGGGCCGCCGAGCGCTGGCGCACCCACTACTTCGCGTCCGGCGACGCCTCGGTCGGCCCGCGCCGGGCCGCCGCACACCACGTGATCTTCCACTGGAACCGCGGCCGGCTCTCCACGGCACGGCAGTGCCTGCTCACGGAGGCGCTCGCCGCCGGCGGCCACGAGGAGGCGTACTGAGCATGGGCCAGCCCCCCGCGGACCCGCCCGGGACGACCGGCACGGCCGGGCAGGCGCTCGGCAACACCGCGCTGCTGCGCATCGCGGGGCTGCCCTGCGACGCCTGGACGGCGGCCGGCGCACCCCGCCTGTTCGACAGCGTGGTGCGGCACGCCGACGCCACCGGGCGGCTCGCCGAACAGGGCCGCCTGCTGGCCGACCGGCTGGGCGACGAGGTCGTACCGCACCCCGCGCTCACGGCCGCCGACCGCGGCGCCGTGCTCGCCCTGCGGCGACGACTGCACTCCGGCCTCCCGCCGCGCCCGGCCGACCACGCCGCCGTACTGCGGTCGCCCGCCGTCCCCGCCGGCCTCGCCGCCGGGATCCAGCAGCTGCTGCGCCGGTACGAGGAGGCCGAGCAGACCCTGGCGGAACTGGAGCACGCGATCACGGCCGAACAGGAACGCCTGGCCGCACAGGCCTGGCGGACCGCCTGCGCGAACCCGTTCCTGCGGGCCTTCCTCGACAGCGCCGCGCCCGGACTCGCCGACGACGTCCGCAGGCGGCTCGCCGAGGGACAGTCCTGGTCCGGCAGGCAACTGCGCAAGCGCACCGCCTACCTGTGGCGGGCCGTGGGCCGGGCCGCGGCGAAGACCACACCGCGCGGCTGGGCCGGCCAGATCGCCGCGCTCCCCGTCGCCCCCGCGGACGACGGCAGCCCCCTGCTCCTGGAACCCGGCGCCGGCCTCGGCGCGCTCGCCGCCGTCGCCGTGGAGAACGTGCACCTGGTCCGCACCCGCGCGACACCGCCCGACCTGCGCACCGCCGACCCCGGCCTCCTGCTGGCCCCGGCACCCCTGCACTTCACCGAACCCCCCAGCTCCACCTCCGGCAACACCCCCGGCCAGGTGCGCTGTTACGTCGTCGACCCCCGCGAACCCGGGCGGCTGCGGCAGATCGTGCTGCGCCGCACCCGCGCCCTCGAAGGCGTCCTCGCCCTCCTCGCCGACGGACCCCGCCCGCTCGGCGAACTCGAAGCGGCGCTGGCGCACGCGGCGGCACCGCCCGGCGGGCCGCCCCTGGCCTCCGCCGACGTGCTGCGCGGCTTCCTCCAGCACCTGCTCGCCCTCGGCGTCCTGCAGATCTGCCGGGCGCCCCGGCAGCACCGCGTCGACTGGATCCCGCCCGGCGCCGTCACCCCCGACCGCGCCCTTCCCAGGGCGCCCGGGGCCGAGGACAGCGGCCACTGGTTCCTCGACTCCTACCGCCGCCCGGCCGCCCCCGCCCGTGTCCCGGGCCGGGCCGCCGCCCGGGTGCTGCGCGGCCTGCGGACCGCGGCCCGCATCGCCGCCCTGCGCGCCGCCGACAGCCCCCCGGACCTGCCCGCCCAGCGCACCGAGCCGGCCGGCCTCACCGAACACCCCCGCCCCGTCAGCGAGTTCCTCGCCGACCGGCTGCCCGCCGAATCCCCGCAGCCCCCGCCCCGCCCGCCCACCGGATGGGCGCCGGCCCGCGACAGCACCGGCGCCTACGCCCGCCTGCTGCGCCACCTGGACACCGCCGCCCGCGCCGGCGCCGCGCAGGTCGACGTGGACGACGACCTGCTGGACGACCTGGGCGCGCCCCCGCCCGAAGCCGCCCTGCCCTGCTGGCCCGTCGACTGCCTGCTGCGTCCCCTCGGCCCCTCCGAGGGGCGAGGACCGGTCGCCGTCCTGGAGACGGCCTCGGCCGCGGGCGTCCTCGACGCCCGGTTCGCCGACGGGCTGCGCACGCTGTACGGCGGCTACGGCAACAGCGACGCCTACCGCGACTTCCTCGCCGGCGTCGAACGCCGCACCGGGGTCAGGTTCGTCGACCTGCTCGTACCGCCGCTGAACGAGCGCTCCGCGAACGCCGTGCGCCGGCCCGTCACCACCCGGTGGTGGACCGGTGACCCGGACCCCACCCCGTACTACGGACCGGACACCCGGCACGCCCGCTACCTCCCGCTGGACCGCATCAGCCTGCGCCGCAGCGGCCGGCGCATCATCGCCGAGGCCGACGGCCGGCGCATCGTCCCCGTCTACCACGCCACCCGGTCACCCGCGCCGCCCTACGACACCCTCGTGCGCCTCCTGCTCGCCGCGAGCCACCCCGCCGCCTCCTACCTGCTCCGTCTCGACGCCCTCGACGCGGCCCTGCCCGACCGGCCCGTACTGCCGCGGCTGACCGCGGGCGGCGACCTCGTCCTCGCCCCGGCCACCTGGCGCGTCGACCGCTCCCGCCTGTGGCAGCCCGGCGACGGCACGCTCGGCAAGGTCCGCACCCTCGCGCTGCTGCGCCGCGCCGCGGGACTGCCCCGCCACGCGTTCGTCCGCACCGCCCCCGGCGGCAAACCGGTGCCCGTGGACCTCGCCTCGCTGACGGCCCTCCACCTCGTCGAGCGGCTGTGCGCCCAGCAGGCGGGCACCACCCTGCTCGTGGAGGAGATGCTCCCGGGCCCGCGAGAGCTGCTGCTGCGCGACCCGGTGCACGGCGAAGCGGCCGTCGCCGCGCAGGTGCTGCTGCGCCTGCCGCACGACCGCGGCGCCGCCCGGCTCGCCGAGGCCGCCGCCGACGCACTGGTCCGCGGCGAGCGGCAAGACGTCCCCGGCCCGCCCGTCAGGCGGTCCGCCGGGGCGGCCATCACCCGATGAGAGAAAGGGGAAGTCCCATGCCCAACACCGAACTCACCGAACTCGACGCCCTCATCAGCGACCTCGACGAGCGGATCAGCGACAGCGACCTGCCGTCGGCGTCCGCCAGCACCGCCGGGTGCAGCGGCCTGTGCACGATCATCGTCTGTGCCACGGTCGTGATCTGCGCCTGACCACCCCCCACAGGAGCCGCCCGTCCCGGCGGGCGGCTCCGCCCCGGCCGATCCGAGGAGCCCGATGGCGCCCGAAACCGCCGCACCGGCCACCGCCCGGGACGAGGTCCACGCCCTTGCCGCCCGGTACCTCAAGGAATGGACCGCGGCACCCCGCCCGGCCCGGCACCCCGGCGACCCCGGAATCCCCGTACTGGCACACCTGGTCGCGGACCGCGACACCGCCCGTGCCGCCGTGGCCGTCTGGGCCCGCGCCGCCGGACGCGGCCCGGCCCACCCGGCCCTGCACGACGGCGGCCTCGCCGGGACGCTCGTCGGCCTGCGCCTGGGCGAACGCCTCCACCCGGTGCTCCGGCCCGTCGGCGACCGCCTCGCCGCCCCCCTGAGCCGGCGCCTGCCGAAGTACCGCACGCACGCCGTCGCCTTCCCCGACTACGACCTGATCTCCGGACCCGCCGGCACCCTGCTCGCCCTGTGCACGGGCACTCCCGGCCCCGAGGCACTGCGCCCCCTCGCCACCCACCTGGCCCTCCTGTGCGACGAACCGGAACTGCCCCGGCTGCGCACCGGCCAGTACGCGCGGCACCCGTACCTTTCCTGGGTGCAGGGGCGCATCAACACCGGCATGGGCCACGGCGTCGCCGGTGTCGTCACCGCGCTCACCGCCGCCCTGCGCCGCCTCGGACCGGACCCGGCGCTGACCACGGCGCTCACCCACGCCACCGGCTGGCTCGTCCGCCAGGCCTACGACGACGACCGCGGCATCCGGACCTGGCCCGGCGCGGGACTCGACGCGCCGCCGCCCGCGGCGGCGCAGCCGCGCCAGGCATGGTGCTACGGCGCCCCCGGGATCGCCTGGGCGCTGTGGGACGCGGGCGACGCCCTCGGTGACACGGCGACCGCCGACTGGGCCGCCACCGCTTTCCGCAGCTTCGCCGAGCACTACGACGAGAGCTTCCACCTCTTCGGTGACACCCCCGCCGACCGCCTCGGACTGTGCCACGGCGCCGCGGGCGTCCTGTGCGTCGCCGACGCCCTGCACCGCCACGCCCGGCTGCCGGCCGCCGCCGCGCTCGCGCGACGCCTCGTCGGCCACCTGACCGGCAGGCTCCCCGCGCAGCCGGCCGCGGAGTGGACCACGGACCTGCTGAACGGCCTGCCCGGCGTACTGAGCGCGCTCCTGACGGCCACGGCGGCGGCCCCGCGCACCTGGCTGCCCTGCCTGGGCCTGCGCTGAGCCCGCCCCGCAGGCCGGCCGCGCCCCACAGGCCGGCCGCGCCCCACAGGCCGGCCGCGCCCCACAGGCCGGCCGCGCCCCGTAGGCTGAGCCGCACCGAACCGGCCGCGAACGAGACGGAGTTGCCGTGACCCTGCGGATGAGACCGACCGCCGTCACCCTGGACTGCCCCGACCCGCTCGCCCTGGCGGCGTTCTACCAGCGGGCCACCGGGTACGCCCTCCACCCGCGCTCCGACGCCGACTTCGCGGGCCTCACCGGTGAGGACGGTCTCAGCCTCGGCTTCCAGCGGGCCGAGGACCACCGGGCGCCCTCCTGGCCCGGCCAGGACGTCCCCCAGCAGATCCACCTCGACTTCGAGGTCGCGGACCTGGAGGAGGCCGAGGCCCGGCTGCTCGAACTGGGCGCGGGCAGGCCGCAGGACCAGCCCGGTGGCGACAAGTGGCGCGTCCTCACCGACCCGGCGGGTCATCCCTTCTGCCTGATCGCACGCTGACGCGCCGCCCCGCGCCCACGGGCGGCGGCTGCGCCAGGTACGCGGACGGGGCGCGGCCCAGCAGGCCGCGGAAGGCCGTCGTGAACGCGGCAGGATTCTCGTAGCCGAGCGAGACGGCGACCCGCGTCACCGGCGTGCCCGCCGCCAGCGCGGGCACCGACCGCAGGATGCACGCCCGCTGCCGCCACTGGGCGAAACCGAGCCCCGTGCCGCGCCGGAAGAGACGCCCCAGGGTGCGCTCGCTGACGTTCAGGGCCGCCGCCCAGCGGGCGGGCGGGTCATGGATGTCGGGAGCCCGCAGGAACGCCTCGCACAACCGGCGCAGCCCCGGATCGGCGGGCAGCGGCACATCGAGGGGGAGCGGTGCCAGGGTGCGCAGCTCGTGCAGGATCAGCTCGATCACCGTCGCGTCCCGCCCGTGCTCGGCATAGCGCGGCTCCATGTCGACGGCATCGAGGATCAGCGCCCGCAGCAGCGCGGAGACCTCCACCACGCGGCAGCGGTCCGGGAACCACGGGGCGGCGCCGGGTTCGATGTACAGGCTGCGCGTGCTGACGCCCGTCATGGTGACCTGGTGCCGCACCCGCGGCGGGACGAGGACCGCGCGGGCCGTGGGCACCGTCCACGAGCCGTCCGCCGTCTCGACCTCCATCACGCCGGTGGCCGCGTACAGCACCTGGGCGCGCCGGTGCTCGTGGAAGGGCAGCAGATGGTCGTGCGGGTAGTCGGTGCCGATGGCGAGCACCGCACGGTCCAGGCCGTCCACCTCGTCGACGGAGATGTTGCGCACCGCACGAGCCTACCTCTGGCTGTCGTCTGCACGTAAGAAACTGGCGAACGGTCGAATGCCCGCCACCGGTCCCGGTCCGTAGCGTCGTCACCGTGCTCACCACCTCCTCCTTCCTCACCCTCCTGCTCTTCGGCTGCCTGACCGGTGTCACGACCGTGCTCTTCGGCTTCGGCGGCGGATTCGTCACCGTGCCCGTCGTCTACGGCTTCCTGGGCGCGACCGCGCACGGCGACGGCGACGGCGCCATGCACGTGGCCGTCGCGACCTCGACCGCCGTCATGCTCGTGAACGCCGCGTGGGCCACCGTGGCCCAGCACCGGGCCGGCCGGCTGCGCCGGGAGTACCTGTGGCCGCTGGCCGGGTACGTCCTGCTCGGCGCGGCGCTCGGCTCGCTCGTCGCCACCCGGATCAGCGACACCCTGCTCAACGCGCTGTTCGCCGTGTACCTGCTGGTCACGATCGCCGACAGTGTGCTGCGCAAGGGGTTCCTCGCGGTCACCGGCGACGGCGCACCGCGCCCGCTCGGCCGGATCACGACGACGCTCGGCGGCGCCGGCATCGGCACGGTCGCCGCCAGTCTCGGCGTCGGCGGCAGTGTCATGACGGTTCCGCTGCTGCGCCGCCGCGGGCTGCCCATGGCCACCGCCACCGCGCTGGCCAACCCGCTCAGCGTCCCCGTCGCCCTCGCGGGAAGCGTCGTCTACGCCCTCGCCCCCGCCGCCCAGGCGCACACCGGCCGCCTCGGCTACGTGGATCTCGGCGCGGGCGCGGCGCTGCTGTGCGGGTCCCTGCCGGCCATCGCGGTCGTGAAGCGGCTGGGAGGCCGGGTCCCCGACCGGCTCCACTCCGCCGCCTACGTGGCCCTGCTGGTCCCCGTCCTGATCGTCATGCTCGTCACCCGGTCGGGGACGTGAGGGCGCAGGGACGTCACGGCGCCGCGACCTGAAGGTGCCAGGACGCGACGGTGCCGGGCCCCGTCCGCCGGGGCCCGGCACCGTCCTCGCCTGCGCCGCGCGGGACGCACCCGGGCTCGCCCGGCCGTCGCGCTCGCCACCGCCTGAGCGGGCGGGGCGGGCGCGGCGGGCACGCGCGACGCACCGGGCGCGCGCGGCCGGCTGCCGCCTCAGCCGGCCGTCCCGCCCGGGCCGCGAGGTCCACGCCCGCGCCCGTCGTCCGGGCACGCGTGCGGCATCCGTCAGTGGCCGAGCGTGGCGCGCAGCGACGGCTGGAGCAGGTCCGCGTGGGCGCGGACCATGTCGTCGCACAGGTCCCAGATGCGTTCCACGGGCAGCGCCGCGGCCGTCGCCGGGTCGGTCATCGCCGCCTGCCGGATCGAACGGGGATCGTCCTCCAGGGCCGCCCGCACCACGAGGTCGTTCATGCTCAGGTAGGTGCGGTTGAGCGCCGCGCACTGGGCGGGCAGCGCACCGACCCGGGTGGGCTGCACGCCCAGTGCGTCCACGAGGCAGGGGACCTCCACGGTCCCCGAGGCCGGCAGGTTGTCGATCAGCCCGTGGTTGGGGACGTTGCCGTAGACCGTGCGCGGCGTGCCGGTGGTGATGCTGTGGATGATCTGCGGGGCGTACTCCATGGTGCCCTCGACGGTGAGCGGGGCGCCCTGGGCGAGGGCGTCGCGGGTGTGCTCGTAGGCCGCGATGTTCTCGTCGACGATGTCCAGGTAGGCCCCGACCGGCAGGCGCAGACGCTCCACCTCCTCGGCGTGGTGCAGGTACCAGGGGACGTACTCGGAGGAGTGCTCGCTCGTCTCGGTGGGGTAGTAGCCCAGGCGCCGGTACATGTCGACGCGCACGCGGCGCCGCAGCTGGGGGTCGTCCGCGATCAGGGCGTCGAGCCGGGGGTACAGGTCGTTCCCCTCGTGCTCCAGGCTCAGGATCCAGGCCTGGTGGTTGACGCCGGCGGCCCGGTAGACGACCTCCTCGTGCGGGACCTGGAGGAGTTGGGCCAGGTCGTGGACGGTCCAGTACACGGAGTGGCACAGTCCCACCACGCGGGTCAGCCCGGTCGCACGGGTGAGGTACTGGACGTTCATCGCCATGGGGTTGGTGTAGTTGAGCAGCCAGGCGTCGGGGCACACCTCGGCGATGTCCTCGCCGAGCGACCTGAGCAGCGGGAAGGTGCGCAGCGCCCGGAAGATGCCCCCGACGCCGAGGGTGTCGCCGATCGTCTGGCGCAGTCCGTACCGCGCGGGGATCTCGAAGTCGGTCCGGGTCGCGGCGCGCATGCCGACCTGCACGATGTTGATGACGAAGTCGGCGTCCTGCAGGGCCGCCCGCCGCTCGGCATGGGCGGTGACCCGCACCCGCGAGCCACCGGAGCCGGCCCGCTGGTCGGCGATGTACCGGGCGGCGCCGTGCGCGGTGGCGAGCCGCTCGGCGTCGATGTCGTGCAGGGCGATGTGCGCGCCCTGGAGTTCGGGGAAGGCCAGCAGGTCGGCCAGCAGGCCCTGAGTGAAGACGACGCTGCCCGCGCCGATGAAGGCGATCTTCGGGGAGCCGGAGGACAGGGAGGTCGTGGCGGCCGGGGAGGTGTGGGTGGTCATCACAGGTGCTTTCCGTTGCGGGTGACGGCGGTCGCGGCCTCGTCCCAGGTGGGCTGGGCCGGCGTTCCGCCGTGGGCCCGGGTGGACAGGGCGCCGCAGGCCGCGGCGATCTCGAGGGCGTGCGGGGTGGACAGGCCGCGCAGGCGGGCGGCGACGAAACCGGCGTCGAAACTGTCACCGGCTCCGACGGTGTCCAGCGGCCGGACGGGGACGGCGGGGGTGCGCAGCAGCGTCCGGCCGTCGTGCGCGAGGGCGCCCCGGGCGCCGTCCTTGACGACCACGTGCGGGCCGAGCGCGGCCAGCGCGGCGGCCGCGGCCTCCGGGGCTGCGTCCTGGGGAGCGCCGACGGCGGCCGCGAGGGCGGTGGCCTCCCGCGCGTTGGGCAGCAGGTGGTCGGTGACGGCGAGCACCTCGGCCAGGGCGCCGGGCGCCCACGCGTCGGCCGGGTCGTCGTTGGTGTCCAGGGAGGTGGTGGCGCCGTGCGCGCGGGCGGTGGCGAACAGGGCGGGCAGCGCGGCGGCGAGCCGCGGCAGCAGGAAGTAGGACGCGGCGTGGACGTGGCGGCTGCCGGTGAGCAGGGCCTCGGGCACGTCGTCGGGTCCGGTGGCCGGAAGCGTGCCCGGGGAGGTGAGGATCGCCCGGTCGCCGTCGGGGCGGGTCAGGACGACGGTGAGCGGCGTGGCCAGGGCGGGGTCGACGCGCAGGGCGGAGGTGTCGACGCCCCGCTCCTCCAGCGCCGCCCGCACGAACCGTCCGGCGTCGTCGTCGCCGACGCGTCCGGCGAAGGCCACCTTCAGGCCGAGCCGGGCGGCCCCGCACGCCATGATCGACGCGGAGCCGCCGAGGGTGAGCGTCCCGCTGTCGACGAGCCGTTCGCGCTGTCCGAAGGCGAGGGGCGCGTCGAGCGGTCCGACGACGATGTCGGGGTTGGCGTCTCCCAGGACGAGGAGGTCGTAGGCGTGCTGCATGCGGTCTTCCTTGAGGTGCGGACCCTGGCGGGCCCGGGTGCGGACCCTGCCGGGCGGACGGCGGTGGAGCGGCGGACGGAGGGAGGCGGCCGGGAGGCCGGTCACCCCTTGAGGCCGCTCGACGTGATCGACTGGATGAAGGACTTCTGCGCGAGCAGGAAGGCGAGCAGCACGGGCAGCACGGTGATCACGTTGCCCGCCATGACCGCGGACCACTTGGTGTGGTGCTGCCCCTGGAACGTGGTCAGGCCCAGCTGGAGGGTGTACTGGGTGTCGTGGTTGATGGCGATCAGCGGCCAGCTCAGGTCGTTCCAGGTGGTGAGGAAGGTCAGCACCGCCACCGTGCTCAGCGCCGGCCGCGACAGCGGCAGCACGATCTGCCACAGCACCCGCAGCCGGGAGCAGCCGTCCAGCCAGGCCGCCTCCTCCAGCTCCCTCGGCAGCGACAGGAAGAACTGCCGCAGCAGGAACACGGCGAACGGGGTGACCAGCGACGGCACGATCAGCGCGCCGAGCGTGTCGATGAGTCCGAGCCGCTTCATCACCAGGAACGTCGGGATCATCGTCAGCTGGAACGGGATCGCCATGGTGGCCAGCATCAGCCCCAGCAGCAGCCGGGAGCCCGCGAACCGCATCCGGGCGAACGCGTAACCCGCCAGGGCGCCGAGGACCAGGTTGGACACCACCGCGGCCAGCGACACCAGCAGCGAGTTGGCGAACCAGCGCGGGAACATGGCGTTGCCCAGGACGTAGCGGTAGCCGCCCAGATCGATGCGGGAGGGCCACAGGGCGGGCGGGAACCGGTTGATCTGCGCGTCGCTCATCACGGAGCTGAGCAGCAGCCAGATCAGCGGGACCGCGAACACGAGGGCGAGCGGAGCCAGCAGCAGGTGCCAGGGGCTGAACGGCTGTTTCTTGCGGGGCCGTCCGGGAGCGGCCGGCGGGCGGTCCGGGGACGCCGGGGCAGGCGCCGGGGGGAACGCGGACGGGGCGGGGGACGTGGCCGTCATCGTGCGGCTCCTTCCAGGCCGGCGGAACCGGCGGGGCCGGTGCGGCCGTGGTGGGCGGGGGCCCGGCGCCGTACGGCCCGGGCGAGCCGCGGGACGGCGGCGAGCAGGATCAGGGCGAGGGCCAGGGCGTAGGCCGCCGCCGCACCGTAACCGGCGGTGAAGTTCTTGAAGGCCTGCTCCCAGATGAAGTAGACGATCACCGTGGTCGAGCCGAGCGGGCCGCCCTTGGTCGTCACGTACACCAGGTCGAAGACCTGCAGCGCGTTGATGGTCTGCCACAGCAGGAGGAAGACCAGCACGGGGGCGAGCGCCGGGAGCGTCACGTGCCGCAGCACGTGGCGGCGGCCGGCGCCGTCCAGCCGGGCCGCCTCCACCAGTGAGGGCGGTACGTCCTGGAGGGCGGCCAGCAGCACCACCACGCAGAAGCCGGTGCCGCTCCACAGCGAGATCGCCACGAGCGCGAGCAGTGCCTGGCCGGGGTCGGTGAGGAAGCCCTGCGGGGAGATCCCGACCTTGTGCAGCACGGAGTTGGCCGCGCCGAACTCGGGGTCGAGGATGAAGGAGAACAGCACTCCCTGGGCCGTCGCCGAGACGACGAACGGCACGAAGAAGAGGGTGCGGTACAGGGCGACCAGCCGCAGCCGCTGGTTGAGCGCCAGGGCCAGGAACAGCCCGAGGCCGATGCTCAACGGCACGTACAGCACCGTGTAGAGCAGGGTGTTGCGCACCGCCTGGCTGAAGTGCGGGTCCTGCGCGAGCGCCCGGTAGTTGGCGAGGCCGACCCAGCGGCTGGGCGTGACCAGGTCGTCGGCCTGGAAGGACAGCAGCAGCGACCAGGCCACCGGTACGACGCTCAGGCCCAGGATCACCAGCACCGCGGGGGAGACGAACGCCCAGGCGGTGGCGGACTCCCGGCCGGCCCGGCGGCGCGCGGACCCGGAGCGCGGCGGGGTGTCCGCGGCGGTGCCGTGTCCGTCGTCGTCGCCAGGTGTGTGGCGGCCGGTGCGGGTCTTTTGGCCGGGGCCGCGGTCCGCGAGGGTGAGGGGGGAGGGCAGGCGGGGCATGGTGGTCCTCTCAACGCGGGATGAGCAGGGCGGCGTTGGCCTCGCGCGCGCAGTCGCGCAGCGCCTTGGCGGGGGTGCTCCGGCCGATGAGCACCGAGGCGATCGCCTGGCCGAGGGCCTGCGAGATCTGCGGGTACGCCGGGTGGACGGGCCGCACCCGGGCCGAGGTCAGTGCCTCGGTGAACACCGCGAGGCCCTCGGTCCGCGCCTCCTGCGCGTGCCACGCGGGCAGCGCCTGTGTGCTGCGGCTCAGGGGGAGACTGCCGGCCCGCACGTCCCAGCGGACGTCCTGGGCGGGCTGGGACAGCCAGGTCACGAAGGTGCGCGCGGCACGGACCCGGGCCGGGCCGTTGTCGAACACGGTCCAGGTGTCGGGGCCCGAGATGGTCACCGGACGGCCGCTGTAGCTGGGCAGCGGCACCACATGGTGGTCGATGCCGGCCTGGCGGATGTCCGGCAGCTGCCACGGCCCGGTGACGACCATGCCCATCCGGCCCGACGCGAAGACCTGGTACATCTGCTCGCTGCCCGGCTTCGGATCGACGTAGACACTCCTGTCCCCGGCGAGGGCCGCCACCGTCGCGAGGGCCTTGACGCCGCTCTCCTCGAACCCGATGTGCCGTCCGTCCGGGCCGATGACGTCGCCGCCCAGGTCCCACACCATCGGCCACAGCCGCCACACGGTGTCCTCGTCGCCGACGCCGGGCCAGCCCGTGCCGAACACCCCGCGGCGCCGGTCGGTGAGCCTGGCCGCCGTGGCCACGAACTGGTCCCAGGTCCAGCCGGGCCGGGGCAGCGGCAGGCCGGCGTCACGGAAGAGCTTCTTGTTGCAGACGACGGCCAGGGAGTCGAGCAGGGCGGGCGAGGCGCGGACGTGGCCGTTGAGCGTGACCGCGGCGCGGGCGGGCGCCCAGAAGTCGTTCCAGGGCGTCGGTCCCGAACGCACGGTGTCGGTCAGGTCCACCACCGAGGGGCTGCGGGCGACGCTGGCCAGGTCGGAGCCGAAGACGTAGGCGACGTCGGGGAAGGAACCGGCCGCGAGCGCGGCGGTGATCTTCTGCAGCATCGCGTCGGCGAGGACCCCGCCGCCCGGGTCCACCCGGATACCGGGGTGGGTGCGGTTGAACTCCGCCACCAGCTTCTCGATCGCCGCGCGGCCCGTGTCCGTCTGGCCGTGCCAGAGTTCGACGGTGACCCGGCCGTCGGCGCCGACGCCGTCGTCCGTGGCCGCGCCGCACCCGGGCAGCGCCGCGGTCGCGGCGGCACCGAGGGCCAGGGCGGTGCCCCGGCGCAGGATCGTACGGCGCGGAAGTCCGGTGGCGCCGGACGGGCGGTGTGCTGCGGCCATGTGAGCCCCCAGGAGGACGCGTGAAGCGGGACGCCACGCGGACGGACGGTCCGGCACGGCGGGCCGGTGCCGGACGGGACGGTGTGCGGTGGGAGGGGTGCCGCCGCGCAGGACGGGCGGCACGGGAGGGTGCCGCCGGACGCGCGGGGGGCGCCTGCCGCGGAGGGCGGGGTGCGCCGGAGCGCGCTTCTCGCGCGGCGGGGAGCCTTGGCGCGGGAGCGGCTCACCAGGGGGCGGCTCACGGGCGGGACGCCTCGGAGACGGGCGGCCCTGAAGCGGGGCGGAAGCCCGGGGGGTGCCCGGTGCGCCGGAAACAGGTCCGGACGCACCGGGCGGGCCGTGCGGCGGGCGCGTCAGCAGGTCTTGCGGACGTAACCGCTGTCGCCGGGAGCCGTCACGTCCACGTCGCGCAGCACGACGCTGAGGCGGTCACCGTAGGCGTCGCACACCTTCTTGAGGTTCTTCTCCTGGTACTCGATGACGATGACGTGGTCACCGAACCCGTCGACGTAGTCGCCGCACTCGTCCCACTCGCCGCACTCCTCGGCGACGGCGAAGTCGAGCCCGGTGTCGGCGCGGTCGGTGGAGAACTGGGACGTGTTCTTCTGGGCGATCGCCAGGCCCTTGTCGTGCGCGTGGGCGGACAGCAGCCGGATGAACGCCTTGGCGTTGGCCTCGCTGATCAGCTTCGTCCGGTCGAAGGTGTCCAGGTTGTCCGGCTCGACGGCCTTGAAACCCTTGCTCGCACACGTGTCGATCCAGGAGTTCACCTTCGCCGCGATCCGCTGCCGCTTGGCGTCGGTGCGGATGTCCAGCATGGCCTCCCCCCAGTTGTCGTCGTACACGACCTTGCCGTTCGCGTCCCGCAGCAGCAGGTCGCCCCACTGGCTCTCGGCGCCGGGCTGGGCCTGGAAGGCGTTGACGTAGCAGATGTTGTAGAGACCGGCCGCCGGGGCGGCCGTGTAGTCGCGGGTGACGACCTTCACCCCGGACGGCGGCGGATAGGCCTTGCCGATCTGGTAGTCGAAGGCGGCGTGTGCCGGGGGAAGGGTCACCGTGGCCGCGGAGGCGGCCCTGGGGGTGGTCGCGGAGGTGGCCGCACTCGCCGAAGCGCAGGCGGACAGCGGACAGATGACCGCCGCCGCGGCGGCCACCGCCACGGTGGCACGCCCGTGCGGCCGGACACGATCGAAGAGGGACATCTTTGAGCTCCAGAAGATGCGAGGGTACGTCCCCGCCTCGGACCCCACGTCCGTGCGGACGGATCCTGGCGACTTTGTCCGGACTTACGGTGTGCGCACCGTGCTACCGGCTGGGCGTACCTCTGACGCCGGGTGCTCAGCTCTGGCGTTGGAAGGAGTAAAGCGAGCAACTTTCGCCATGTCAACAGATCGAAGATGCGCATCTTGTTCATATGGGCAAAGGCGCTTGGCCGGTCGCGCTCCCGCCGGGTGGCCGGTCCCGCCTCCCCGTCGTACGGCCTTCGTGCCGCCCTTGTCCGGTCTATGCTCATCGCATGCTGAAAACTGAGCGTCATGCGCGAATACTTGAGCATGTCTCCGCGCGTGGTGCCATCGACGTCACCGAGTTGTCCCGGTTGCTGAACGTCTCAGGCGCCACCATCCGGCGCGATCTGCAGCACTTGAGCCGGCTGAACCTGCTGCGCCGCACGCACGGCGGAGCTGTCCAGGGCAGCGCCGGCCCCGAACTCCCGGTCCAGCACCGCACCGAGCGCAGCAGGCCGCAGAAGCAGGCCATCGCGCGGGCCGCGGCCCGGCTCGTGCCCCGCGGCGCGGTCGTCGGGATGACCGGCGGGACGACCGTCACCGAGATCGCGCGCGTCCTGGCCGCCCGGGGCGCCGTCACCATCGTGACCAACGCCGTCAACATCGCCGCCGAGATGGTCCCGCACCACGACGTCACGCTCGTCGTCGTCGGCGGCTACGCCCGCACCGAGAGCTACGAACTCGTGGGCCCCATCGCGGAGAAGACGCTCGCCGACCACCACACCGACATCACCTTCCTCGGCGTGGACGGCATCAGCGCCGACCACGGCTGCACCACCCACGACCAGCTCGAGGCGGCGACGGACCGGGCGTTCGCCGCCAGCAGCGACAGGACGGTCGTCGTCGCCGACCACTCGAAGATCGGCCGGGCCACCTTCGCCCGGATCTGCTCCCTCAAGGACGTCGACCACCTCGTCACCGACCAGGCCGCACCCGCCGACGCGCTCGCCGCGATCACCGGCGCCGGCGTCGCGGTGACCGTGGTGTGACACAACCCGGAGACGGGAGACGGGAGACGGGAGACGGGAGACGGGAAGCGGGAAGCGGGAAGCGGGGGACGGGCAGGGGCGCGGGGTCGGGCAACGGCCCCTCGGGGTACGGGCCTTCGGCGCCTCGGACCAGGGGTAGGCGCACCGCGCAGGGGGCAGGAGGACCGGGGGGCGGAAAACCGGCGGTGCCCTGCCGGAGGGCCGCACGGACCGCAGCGGGAGGGCTGGACCATGACAGCGGAGCAGGCCGCGGGGAGCGCGGTGCAGGCGGTGGTCGTCTACGACGGGCGGCTGCTGCTGGTGGAGGAAGAGGGCCAGGACGGCTGGGGGCTGCCGTCAGGCGTACCGGAGCCGGCCGAGACACCGCAGGCGACCGCGGCGCGCCTGGTCTACGAGTCCACCGGGTACCTGGTCGACGGCTCGTCGGCGCTCGGCGCGCCGGGCGGGGTCCCGGGGACGGAGCCGGCCGCGGTGGTGTGCCAGCTGCTGAGCGAGGACCCCTCCTCCGGGGCGCGGCTCGCACCGGAGCGGATCCGCTGGGTACCCATGGACGCGCCGGTCCCGGCGGACCTTCCCGCTGTCGTACGGGACTACCTGGCGGGCCACACACCCGCTTGAGGGTCGGGCGCGGTGGCGAGGAACCGCTGCCGGTCGACGATCGCCCGGTCGATCTCCCCGGTGGCGACGAGTTCCCCGGCGCCGTCGACGGCCCGCACGAGGAAGGTGAGCCGACGGCCCACGGCGGCGGCGGGCGCCTCCGCCACGACCTCCACACGGCCGCCCACCCGGGTGGCGCGCAGGTGCTGGACGCGGATCGCCGTGCCCACCGTCGTCTGGCCGGCCGCGGTGAACGGCGCGGCGGCCCGTACGGTCGCCGCCTCCAGCCAGGCGATCAGCCGGGGGGTGGCCAGCACGGGCACGTCACCACTGCCCACCGACGTCGCCGTGTCGGCGTCGGTCACCTCATGTCGCATGCGACCACGCTAACCGCATCGTCTCCCGCGCGCTCACCGGTGTCCCACCGGCCGCCGCCCGCGCGACCCCGGGCTCACCGCCCGCCCTCGGCCGGGGCCGGGCGCCGCCGGCGCCGCAGGCACCCGGCCGCTACCCCGGCGGCGAGCACCGTGCCGCCCGCCACGCCCCACAGCAGCGGGTCCCGGTAGGGCGGGCGGGGCAGGGCGGGCGACGCGTCGAGCGGGACGAGGGCGGTGTCGTTGCCGGGGGTGCGGTCGTACGGGTTGTGGGTGCGGACGGTGCCGTGGGCGCCGGGGACCCGCCGGTCGATGCGCAGGCGGAACCCGATGACGGTCGTGCCCCCTTCGTGCCGCACCTCGGAGAAGCCCTCGCTGCCGATGTCGCACACGAACGCCCCGCCGGGCCTGTCCGGACGCGCGCACGCCCACGTGCCGTGCGTGTCCTCGAAGGTGAACGGGACGGAGGTGACGGTGGTCCCCTCCGGCGGCACCACCTCGAAGCCGCCCAGCGCCTCGGGGGTGCCGGGCCGGCCGGGGCCGTGGTCGCGCAGCCCGAGCCGCACCGTCACCGTCTCGCCGACCCGGCCGCGCACGGTCGCCGTCACGGGCTCGTAGTCGTCCTGCACGGTGGTCTCGACGGACACCCGGCCGGTCCCGCCGGTGAGGCCGCGGCCGCCCGTCGGGACCAGCGTCAGCGGCGCGCCCGTGCCGCGCACGGTGAGCCGGCCGGGGCCGTCCGGTCCGTCCGGGCCGCCGGGGTCGGACGACCAGGCGTAGGACAGTGTGCCCGTCAGCTTCCCGGGGGCCGCGGTGAAGGTGAGCGGGGACCGGGTGCGGTACGCGGTGCCCGGCGCGGCCTTCGTGGAGAACGTGCACCACGCGGAGGTGAAGGAGGCGTCGAACCGGCAGTTGCCCGGCCGGGAGGTCAGCAGGAGACCGTCCCGCGCGGTGATGCGCAGAGCGACACCCCGCCCGGCGGTGAACCGGCTGCGGTTGGCGAACCGGGGGGTCAGCGGTACGGGACGGCCGGGCTCCACACCGCGTACCGTCGTCTCCGTCCCGGGCGAGAGCAGCGCCGGGCCGCCCACGGTCATCCGTGTGGAGCCCGTGACGGGGGCCGCGTTGCCGGCCGTGGCCGTGTACGTCACCGTCCCGCTGTCGCCCGGTTCGACACCGTCCACGCCGTGCAGGACGAAGGGCGTCTGCGACTCCCCGTCGCCGTTCTGCACGTCGCCGTACGCACAGGTGAACACCGGGCCCTCGCCGGTGCAGTTGCCGGCACCGCCCCGGACGGCCCGGGCGACGCCGGACAGTCCCGAGGTGTCCACGACGACCCGGACGTCGCGGGCCGGGCCCGCGACGCCGGCCGGGACCGCGACGGGCACGGCGAAGTCGCTGTTCGTGGCGCGGGCACCCTCGTCGGCGCCGTACATGCGGAAGGCCGCCGGGGCCTCGAACCGCAAGGCGGCCTGACCGCCGCCGGCCGCCGCGGCGGGTGGCGGGAGCAGGACGAGAACCACGGCGAGGACGGCGCCCAGGACAGCGGTCGCGGTGGTGAAGCGGGCGAGGGCGGCGACGGCCGGGACGGCCGGGCGTCCGGCGGCACGCAGGGATCGGAGCACGTCCGCACCGGGCCGGCGGCCGGCCCCGCGAGGCACCGCCGTGGCCTCTGCCCGCCTCAGCGCCGTGGCCTCCGCCCGGCTCACCGCCGTGGCCTCCGCCCGGCCCACCGTCGTGGTCCCTGCCTCCATCAACGTCGTGACCCCCGCCCGCTTCACCGTCGTGATCCCCGCCCGCCTAGCCCTCGTGCCCCCTGCCCGCCTCACCACCGGGCGGGAGTTGGGCGCCTGGCCAGTGACACCGGCAGCGACCCGGCCGCGCCCACCCTCGCACACGCCGGCGGAAGCCGGGGGGCCGCGAGCGCTGTGCCTGACCCAGACGACGGCCCGTCAGCCGCTGCGTCTGCAGACCTGTGACGGCTCCGCCGCCCAGCGGTTCACCTCCTGGGAACGGAACGGCCGCTCACCGCGAGGGACCGGAGCCCGCCGCCGACCCGGTCCTGCGGCACGGAGAACCCCGACCGTCGGGAGAACCCCGACCGTCGGGAGAAGTCCGACCGTCGGGAGGTGCCCGACCGTTCGGAGGATTCCGGCCGCCTGCCGCGCAAGGCGGCCCCGCGCCGCCCGGGGCCCACGCGCCGGTGCGCCCCGCGTGCACGCCACCGTGGCCGGCCACCGCACCCGTCCGCCGGGCCGGTCCGCTCACCCGTCCGGGCGGGCCGCGCCCCGGCGCTCACCCGTCCGGCGGGCGGGAGGCGGACGCGGACGCCGGGGCGGGCCCCTGGTGGGGCACACTGGGTGCATGGGCGATCTCAATGCCCGGGGGGCGTCCGCCCGACGGTTCCCCCCGGAGCCGGAGAGCGTGCCGCAGGCCCGGCGGTTCGTACGAGCCGCTCTCGACCATGTCGCCGCGGACCTGGTGGAGACCGCTCAGCTCCTGGTCAGTGAACTGGTGACCAACGCGGTGCTGCACGCCTGCACACCGGTCGAGGTGACCGCCTGCGCCGAGGGCGGCACGGTGCGGGTGCGGGTGAGCGACCGGCGGCCGGACCGCGTACTCGTGCCGCACGAGTGTTCGCCTTACGCCGGCACCGGCCAGGGCCTGGCTCTGGTCGGGCTGCTGGCCTCCCGCTGCGGTGTCGACACGGGCGAGGAGCACAAGAGCGTCTGGTTCGAGCTGAGCCCCGGCGAGGGGCCGCCGCGGCCGGCCGGCTGGGAAGTCACCGCGCCGCCCTGCCGCGCCGGAGCCACCGTGACGCTGATCGACGTGCCCGAGGCCCTGTACTCGGCCTCCCAGCAGCACCGCAACACCTTGCTGCGCGAGGCCACCCTGGCCGCGGCCGCCGGAACCGGCCTGGTGGGCGTGCCGGCGCACGACCTCGCCGTCGCCCACGACACCAGCAACCTGATCAGCGCCTGCGTCACCGCCGCGCTGCGCGAGCAGCCCGCCGAGGCCGGGTTCCGCTCGCTGCGCCTGGGCATGCCGCCGGACGCGGGGCCGGCCGTGCGGACCCTCTGGGAGGTGCTGGACGTGGCCGAGGACGCGGCCCGTGAGGAGTGCCTGCTGACCCTGCCGGCGCTGCCCCGCAACCGTGTCTTCCACCACTGGCTGTTCGACCAGATCGCCGGCCAGCTCGACGGTGAGAACCCCATGGCGTGGAGCGTGGTGCCCCGGGAACCGGGCGCCGGCCTGTCCGAACTGGTGCCCTGGGACGCCGGCCAGGTCAGCGCCGCGCGCGTGCCGACCATCGCCGCGGACGAGAGAAACGTGATCATCGCCGCCAACAACGCCGCGGCGGACCTGCTCGGCCGGCACCCCGACGAGCTCGTCGGCCGGCCGCTGACCATGCTGATGCCGGAGCACCTGCGCAGGCGGCACACCGGATCGTTCACGTCGCTGCTGCTCACCGGACAGCCGCGGATCCTGGGCCGTTCCGTGCCGCTGCCCGCCCTGCACCGCGACGGCCGGCTGATCCCCATCCGCCTGTTCATCCAGACCCAGGAGACCGCCGACGGCCGCACGGTCTTCGTCGCCCAGCTCAGCCCCAGGGCGGCCGCGCCCGTCCCACCGGCCGGCCCGCTCGGCCGGCCCCGCTCCGCGCCGTGGCCCCGGGAACCGGGCGGCCTCCCGGAGCCGGCCGTCCATGACGGCGCGCGTGCGGCGGGCGGCGGCCCCGCGGGCGTCTCCGCGCTGGAGCGGCTCGCGCTGATGGCCGACACCGGGGCAGCGCTCAGCAGCGCTCCCGACCTGGACGCGGGCCTTCAGCGGGTGGCCGGTATCCTCACCCGGCGGCTGGCCGACTGGTGCGCGGTCGACCTGTTCACCGAGAACGCGGAGGTGGAACGCGTCTGCGTCGTCCACGGGGCCCCGGGCGAGGCGTCACCCGAGCAGCACGAAGGGCCGCTTCCGCCGGTCTCCGTGAGCGCCCGCGGGCCGCTCGCCCGTGCCCTGCGCGGTGCGGGCCCCCTGCTGCTGACCGAGCCGCTCCCGCCGAGCCAGGCCGGCAGCCCTCTGGACGCCCACTACCTGCGACTGCTGCGCCAACTGGGCGCCGAGAGCGTCGTCGTCGCCCCGCTGCGGGCACGCCGGGAGGTCATCGGTGCCCTCACCGTGGCCCGCGGCGGGCGTCGCAGGCCCTTCACCCGGGCGGACCTGCCCCTGGTCGACGACCTCGTCCGCAGTCTCGCCCTGGGGGTCGACAACGCCCGCCTGCACCAGGAGACACGCAACATCGCCGAGCGCCTCCAGCGCTCGCTGCTGCCCGTGCTGCCGCAGGTGCCGGAGCTGCGGCTGGCCGCCCGCTACGCCGCCTCCTCCACCACCGCGCAGGTCGGCGGCGACTGGTACGACAGCTTCGTCCTGCCCGGCGGCGACACGGCCGTGGTCATCGGTGACGTCGCCGGTCACAACCTCGACGCGGCCATCGCCATGAGCCAGCTGCGCAGCATGCTCCGCGGCATCGCGGTGGGCCGCGAGGAGCCCCCGGAGACGGTCCTGCGCCGCCTGGACGCGGCGAACCACAGTTTCTACCGGGAGGCCACCGCCACCTGCATCTACGGGCTGATCAGGAGCTCCGGGGAGGGCCGGTGGGAACTGGTGCACTCCTCGGCCGGGCACCTGCCCCCGCTGCTGACCGTGCCGGGCGGCCCCACCCGGTTCCTGGAGGACGGCTCGGGCCTGATGCTCGGCGTGGACCCCGGCGTTCCCCGTACCCGGGCGTCGGACGAGATCCCGGCCGGCGCGACGGTACTGCTGTACACCGACGGCCTCGTCGAACGCCGCGGCGAACCCCTGGACCACGCCCTGGTCCGGCTGAGCCGGCACGCCGCGGCGCTGGCCCGCGAACCCCTCGACGTGTTCTGCGACGAACTCCTGATCAGGCTGGGCGCCGACGGCGAGGACGACATCGCCGTCCTCGCCGTCCGGCCCACGCCCGTGCCCTGACAGCCGCGCAGGCGCCGTGCCCCGGCCGTCACGCCGCCGAGCGGGAACCGGCCGGGCGGCGCCGGAGCGCCGGGACCGTGAGCGACGGCGGAGCCCACACGCCGTCCGGCTGGTACACGTCGGTCCCGGGCGGCACGATCTCGTCGATCCGGTCGAGCGCCGCGTCGTCGAGCACCACGGAGCGGCCCTTGAGGGCGGCGCGCAGCTGCTCCGGCGTGCGCGGGCCGATGATCACCGAGGTGACCGCCGGATGCGCGAGCGGGAAGGCGATGGCCAGCTCCGGCAGCGAACAGCCCAGTTCCCGGGCCACCGCCACCAGCCGCTCGACGGCCTCCAGCTTCGCCGTGGTCGTCGGCGCCGACGGGTCGAAGCGGTCCGGGTGCAGGGCCGGGCGCCCGGTGGTCAGATCGGCGGCCCGGTCCTTGCGGTAGCGGCCGGTCAGGAATCCCGAGGCGAGCGGACTCCAGGTCAGTACCCCCATGCCGAGGCGTTCGGTCACCGGGAGCACGTGCCGCTCGACCCCGCGGGCCAGCAGCGAGTAGGGCGGCTGCTCCGTGCGGAACCGCTGGAGTCCGCGGCGGTCGGCCACGTGGTGGGCCTCGACGATCTGGTCCGCCGGGAACGTGGAGCAGCCGAACGCCCGTATCTTGCCCTGGTGCACGAGATCGGTGAGGACGGAGAGCGTCTCCTCGACGTCGGTCCGGTGGTCGGGCCGGTGCACCTGGTACAGGTCGATCCAGTCCGTGCCCAGCCGGCGCAGGCTGTCCTCGACCGCGCGGACGATCCAGCGCCGGGAGTTGCCGCCCCGGTTGGGGCCCTCCTCCATGGGGAAGTGCACCTTGGTGGCGAGCACCACGTCGTCGCGCCGGCCCTTCAGCGCCTTGCCGACGATCGTCTCCGACTCCCCGGCCGAGTACATGTCGGCGGTGTCGACGAAGTTGATCCCCTCGTCCAGCGCGGTGTGGATGATCCGGGCGCACTCGTCGTGGTCGGGGTTGCCGATGAACCCGAACATCATGGTGCCGAGGCAGTAGGGGCTGACCTCGATGCCGGTACCGCCCAGGACGCGGTGGCGCATGCGCTTCTCCTCTTGGGTGTCGTCCGCTGGTGGGCGTGACCCTACGAGTTGGAGCCCACTTCAGGGCAAGGGCCCTGCCGTGCGGTCGTCCTGCGGGCGCCGCGCGCCGAGCGGCGCCCGCAGGAGGGGAGTTCCTCCTGCGGGCGCCGCGTCGAGGGATCCGGTTCAGCGGACGTCGTAGGCCCGGGTCACCGTCTGGGTGACCGAGTTGCCGTTCGTGTCCGTCAGGGTGGTCCTCAAGGTGACCTGCCGGCCCGAGGCGCCGGCGTGGTCCACGGTCGCGCTCCAGACGCCGTCGTGCTCGGCCGTCGCCGCCTCGGTCCAGGTGGCGCCGCCGTCGTAGGAGTAGGAGAGCTCCGCGGCGCGCAGCCCCTCGGGGTGGTAGCCGGCGTGGCCCGTGACGCCCAGGGTGATGCGCTGCCCGTCCCGCGCGGCCAGCGTCTTCATGCCGTCCTCGGGCAGTCCGTACCGCGGGAAGAGGACCGGCAGCCCCCGCGAGTACACGTTCTCCTCCAGCCGGGAGCGGAACGACCACGTGGTCTCGGTCGCCACGGACCGCTTCCAGACCTGCGCGGGCTGCCCGATCTTCATGGTCTTCAGGGTCAGTTCGTACGCGGAGTCGGCCGCCGGGACGGTGAAGGAACCGAAGGGGTAGGAGCTGGTGCCGGCCTCCTCGCCGTCGATGCGCAGCGTCATGGACCCGAGGTCGCCGAAGGACCCCTGGACGCCGCTGTGGTCGCTGTCCCCCCAGAAGGCAGGCACGATGCCGATCCGGTCGCCCTGCCGCTCGGCGGCGAGCTGTTCCCCGCCGGAGGCGTCCCGCGGCGTGGCCGGGGCCAGGACACCGCCGTACCAGCTCTCGGTGAGCTGCCGGCCCGCCCGGTAGGTGCGGACGGCGCTGGTCATGCTCTCTCCCCAGGGGAAGCTGCTGGAGACGCTCTGCGAGAAGCCGGTGCCGTCCGCGGAGTAGTACTCGGTGCGCTCGCCGGGCGCCGTGACCGGGTCGACCGAGCCGAGCACGACGTCGGTGTCCGGGCGGTGCGCGACGACGGTGGACAGGTAGTCACCCGCCGCGCCCATGGCGTGCAGGACGGACCGGGTACGGCCGAGGCGGGCGTCCCGCACGCGGTACGTGCGGTCGGAGGCGACGGGGCCGCTCTCCGGGAAGGCGAGGTTGTAGACGTACGGGCTGACCGCGGTGGCCCGCCAGTGGAGGACGACCGGTCCCGAGGCCAGCCGCTGCCGGAGGTCCTTCGCCTCCCCGGCGGGGAGTCCGAGCACCGGCAGCGGGCCGCCGGTGTAGCCGACCGAGGGGTACCAGCGTCCCGTGGCGTCGTGGTGGGTGAGGAGGGCGACGGCTCCGGCGGCCGCGGCGGCCCGCGCCTGCTCCAGCACGCCGGTGGTGCCGTCCGGGACCCGGACCAGGGCGATCTTCCCCTTGACCTGCGCCGCGGCCAGCTCGGCGGCGGTGCCCGCGCCCGCGTCCACCACGTCCGCCCGGCCGGTGCCGTCGAGGTTCACGGAGCCGGTGGAGGCCGTGACCGGGTGCAGGCCCGGGCCGCCGGTGATGCCGAAGTCCGTGATCTGCGGGGCGTAGCGGCGCCAGTAACTGCCGAACTCGAAGCCGCCGTCGTGGGCGCGGCCCTGCACGTCCGCGTAGTAGGCCCGGGTGTCGCGGCCACCGCTGATGCTGCCCGCGTGCAGCCAGGTGCCGTCCCAGGTCCGGGCGAAGGCCAGCGTGGCGCCGCGGTCCTCGGTGGGCCGGTCGGTGCGCACGGACAGGCGGTGCGCCCGGCGGGCGTCGAGGACGACGGTGGTGTCCTTGGTGATCTCCAGCTGCGGGCGGCCCTCGTACGTCACCGAGTCGTTCGCCGGGCCGTCGCCGTCGGGGGTGACGACGAAGGAGGACAGGAAGTAGCTGCCGGGTCGAATCCGGTACGTCTGCTCGGTGGCGCCGTCGTTGAAGCGGCGCTCGCCGGAGGCGTCGTCGGTGCCGATGAGGTCCAGGGACGAGGAGCCGCCGGCGGGGTGGCCGCCGCGGTCGACGAGCCGGACGCGCAGGCTGACGGTCCGCGGCTGGACGTAGAGCGAGAACGGCGTGGACACGGTGACCCTGCCCGAGGTCGCGGTCACGCGGCCGGTGACGTCGCCGTACTGGCCCGCCTTCAGCGGGGCCGCCGGGTCCAGCCGGAGCGGCACCTCGACGGTCGCGCCCGCCGGCACGGTGACGGACCCGCTGCCCAGCCGGGCGACGGCCGAGCGGACGGCGCTGCCGTCGTTGCCGGTGACGTGCTCCACGCCGAGGCGGAGCGTGACCGGCCGGTCGGTGGTGTTGGTGTAGGGCACCTCGACGGTGGTGCGGTCCGCCTCCGTCTGCGGCCAGTCGAAGCTGCCGCCTTGCACGGCGGGCGCACCGAGCACCGTCTCGTCGACCGCGGCCTTCACGTCGACCCGGCCGCCGCCGGTCTCGCGCACGTCCCCCGGGACGGTGCTGTCCGCGGAGGACACCAGCGCGGCCTTGACCTGTTGCGCGCTCCAGTCGGGGTGGCGCTGGCGGACCACGGCGGCGGCACCGGCGACATGCGGGGTCGCCATGGAGGTGCCGCTCATCTCCCGGTACGCGTACAGGCCGCGGCCGCCGGCGGAGGCGGCGAGGATGCCGACGCCGGGCGCGGCGATCTCCGGCTTGAGGGTGTGCGAGCCGCAGGCCGGGCCGCGGCTGGAGAACGACGCGGTCGCGTCGTTCCCGTCGACGGCGCCGACGGTCAGCACACTCGGCGCGCAGCCGGGCGAGGAGACCGAATCGAGGGACGGGCCGGTGTTGCCGGCCGCGATGACGAACAGCGTGTTCCTGTTGCTGCGGGCCAGTTCCTCGGTGGCGGTGGCCATCGGGTCGGAGCAGTCGGTGCGGGCCGGGTTGCCCAGGCTCATGGAGACCACGTCGGCATGCCGGGCGACGGCCCATTCCATGCCCGCGATGATCCACGACGTGTCGCCGGAGCCGGAGTCGTCGAGGACCTTGCCGATCAGCAGGTCGGTGCCCGGGGCGACACCGCGCTGCTTGCCGCCGCTGGCCGCGCCCGTCCCGCCGACGGTGGAGGCGGTGTGGGTGCCGTGTCCCTGCCGGTCGTCCGTGTCGGGCGAGTCGGTGAAGTTCTCCGTGGCGCTGATACGGCCCTGGAGGTCGGGGTGTCCGGCGTCGACGCCGGTGTCGAGCACGGCGACCTTGGTGCCCTTGCCGTCGTACCCGGCGGCCCAGGCCTGCGGTGCGCGCACCTGCCGCGTCGACGTGTCCAGGGCGGCCTGCACCTTGCTGTCCAGCCACAGCTTCTTCAGGCCCCGGGCCGCCCGTGAGCGCGGTGCGAAGACGTCCGCCCAGAAGGCGGTGGCGTCCTTCTTGCCGGCCTTGAGGGCGACGCCGTCGATGGAGTCCAGGACGAGTCCGCGCCGGGCCCCGCGCGGTGTGGCGGGGGCCTCGCGGGTCACGCCGGCGGCCTTGTCGTAGACGGCGATGAGCGGCAGCACGCCGGAGTGCGCGTCGTCGTAGCCCTGCCGCACCAGTCCGCTCACGTTGAACAGTTCCTGGTCCACGCGGTCGGCGGCGAGGGCGGCGGTGGCGCTCTCCGGGTAGACGTAGAGGTCCTCGCCCACCTGCCGGGTCTGCAGCAGCGGGGTGCTGCCGTCCTCGGCGGGCAGTGCGACCGCGGAACTGTGTCCGGAGGGATCCTCGGTGACCAGGACCCGGTCGCCGGTGACGAGCGTGACGACCGTGCCGCGCGCGGTCTGCGCCGCGGCCGCGGCGGTGCCGAGGACGGGTCTCTCGTGTGCGGTGGTGTCCCGGGGCGGTGCGGCCATCGAGGGCACGGCCGCGGTGACGGCCAGGACCGTGGCCGTCGTGACCCCCAGGACTGTTCGCGATATCGAGCGCATCGCTCTCCCGAATCTGTGCGCCGGCACGTGCGTACCGGTGTCACGTCTGCGCGATCCGCCCGTGCGGGCATGCGTGAACAGCCGGATCGCGGAAGGTGGTTGGTGCTGCGGTGGGCACCACCCTGGCAGACGGACCGCTGGTGGGAGAGGGCCGGACGAGGCGGTTTTGCGCTGTGGCCGTTTCCCGCCACCGGGACGGGCGGCGGCGCGCGGGCAGGCGCGGGGACGAGAGAGGCCGGCCTCGCGGAACAGATCCCTGCCGTCGTGTTGTTCACGACGTGTCCCGACCGCACCGGTCCCGGTGCGGTCGGGACGGTCCCACCCGGAAGCACACCTGCGGCCACACCCGAAGACGCTTCCGCAGCACCCGAAGAGCACTCAGAAACACGTACAGACAAGGAAGTCAGCCCATGTTCCACCGCGTTCTCGTCGCCGTCGATCCGAGCCCCGCCCGCCACGCCACGGTGCGGCTGGCCGGTGACGTGGCCCGGCTGACCGGTGCCAAGGTCCGGGTGCTGCACGTCGCCCCCACCGCGGCCACGCTCGCCGCCGTCGTCCCCCTGGAGAACGACGCGGAGGCCAAGACCGTCGTCGACGAGGCCGTCACCGCGCTGCGGGACTCGGGCGTCGACGCCGAGGGCGCCGTCGCGGGCGGTCTGACCACGCAGATCGCCACCGCCATCTCCGCCGCCGCCGAGGAGTTCGGGGCCGACCTCCTGGTCCTCGGCCACCACCACCGCAGCGCCCTGGAGGCGTTCATCAGCCCGCGGGTCAGCGACGCCGTCGCGCACGCCAGCCGCATCGCCGTCCTCCTGGCCCCCGAGGACGGCACCGCGACCGGGCGGAACTGACCCGGACAGGGCACCGCGGCCCTGGAGAGCTGCCCCCCAAGGGCGGTTCCGGCGCGGTCCCGCACATGACGGAACAGCGCTCCGGACGACTCACGGAGCGCTGTTCCGCCGTCCCGTCGTTCCCCTGCCCGGGCTTCGGCCGCTCCCGGACGGCCCGGCCGGTGTCAGGGCTCCGGCTGCTCCTCGTCGGGGTCGGTCGACCAGCGGGACAGGAGTTCCTCGAAGGCGTCCATCCCCAGCAGGAGGAGCATCATCGCGATCGGAGTGCACAGCGCTACCAGAACCATGGAGCCTCCCGAGGGGAGCACCGGCGGACTCTTCACCCGGCCCCGCGAGCCGCACGCGGCGAGGCACTTCTCAGTGTGGGGCCGAATGGGCTAAAGCGCACTTCGTTGCCGGTGTGACTGCTGAGGCCGTGACCGGTGCGGCAGCCGCGCCCTTGCCGCGCCCCGGGTGTCGGGGCCATGGTGCCCGCCCTCCCGCGCCTTCGAGTGGCGCGGCGCTCCCGGGGGTGGTAGCGCCGTTCCCGCCTCCGGCGCGCCGCCCCGAGCGCGTCGCGCGTGCCTGAGAGCTGCGCACAGAAGGGGCGCCCGGCTCGACGCCCGGCACGCACGCTCGCGGCGTTGCCGGAAGGCCCTGAAGCTCCGCCACAAGGACCTTCCGGCGCCTGGCGCTCGCACGCACCGGACGCCGCGAGCCGATCGGACTCCCCTTTTGCCCTTTGTTCGCGGCTCTCAGCGCAGACGCCGTGCGCGCAGCGGCGCGTAGACGAGCAGGGCCGCCACGAATCCCACCGGGTAGGCGAGATCGGCGCCGTGCAGGGACCGGGCGGCCGGGCCGGTGTACAGGCCCGTGTTCATGAACGGCACGGACACGGCGAAGGCGACGGCGAACGCGGTGAGCGCCGGCCACCAGGACTGCGGGCGGGCCGTCTCGTGCGACAGCTCGACCGGGCGGCCGCCGCGGGCCCGGGCCCGGGCCGCCCAGTCCACGATGACGATCGCGACGAACGCGGGGATCCAGTACCCGACGAACAGCAGGACGTTCTGGAAGCGGGCGGTGGTGTCGGCCGCGTGCATCCACAGCACCAGCGGGAAGCCGAGCAGGGCGGCGAGGGCGGCGGCGAGCGGCCGGGGCAGGCGTACGCCCATGGTCTGCAGGGCCAGCGACCCGCTGTAGTCGTTCATGGCGTTGCTGCACAGGGCCGCGAGCGCGATCGAGAGGAGTCCGAAGGCGCCGAGCGGGCCCCCGCCGAGCAGGGTGTCGACGCCGTGGGCGGTCTGGTCGGTGAACTCGGCGGCGCCCCACAGGCCGAGCGCCTGCACCGCCACGAAGGACAGGCCGATGCCGAGCAGGGTGCACCAGAACATGCCCGGCCGGGACGCCGAGCGGGGCAGGTAACGGCTGAAGTCACTGGCGTACGGAGCCCAGGACAGGGCCAGACTCAGTGCGACCGTGCAGGTCAGGACGAACGCGCCGGCCCTGTCGGCGCCGTGCGCGGTGCCGGCCGTGGCCGCCGGGTGGGCGTGGCTCAGGAGCTTGACCGCGAGGACGGTGAAGGCGGCGGCGAGTGCGAACGTCATCACGGTCTGCAGCCGGTGGATCGCCTCGTAGCCGAGCACGCCCAGGGCGCCCTGGCCGGCCATCATCACCAGGACTCCGGCCCAGAACGGCCAGCCGCACAACTGGGCCAGCGCCTCCCCGCCGAACAGGCCGATCAGCGCGTCCCAGGCGATGGACGACAGCCACTGCAGCGCGGCCGGCACGGTGACGGCCCCGCCGAAGGCCAGGCGGGCCAGCGGCATCTGCGCCGCGCCGGTGCGGCTTCCCCAGGTGCCCAGGTAGGCGGTGGGCACCGCGCCGAGCAGGGTGCCGAGCACCACGGCGGCGAGGGCGGTGCCGGCGTCCAGTCCGAGCGCGATGCCGACGGTGCCGGTGAACACGCCGGTCATGGTCAGGTTGGGGGCGAACCAGACGGTGAACAGCCGCCCCGGGCCGCCGTAGCGGCTGTCCTCGGGCACCGGCGTGATGCCGCGTGCCTCCATCCGCAGATCACCGGGGGCCGTCGGCATCCGTCCGTCGAAGACGTGCCGCGGGCCGGCGACGGCCGGCTCGGTGCGGGCATGCGGCCATGACATGTGACATCCCTCCGCCAGTCCTAACTGGTTCAGGTTCGACGGGTGTGATCTCAGCCCCCGCGGGGGCACCCCGTGTCCAGGTACGGCCGCCAGGATAGCCCGGCCCGCCGTCAGGCCTCGCCCGGGTCCGGCACGTCGAGCGCCAGCACGGCGAAGGTGGCCAGCCAGTGGTCGGTGGTGAAGTCGCCGCGTTCCACGGCGGGCAGGCCCGCGGCGAGGTGCGCCTCGGCCGCCTCGGCCAGACGGCCGCGGACCGGGCCGGCCGGCAGCGCCCCGGCGATCGACCGCAGCGCGGCGGCCCTGCTCAGGGCGAGGCCCAGCAGGTGACCGATCTGCGGATCGGCGTGGTCGGAGACGACGGGCACGTCCAGGAGCGGGCAGGGGGCGCCGGAGCGCAGCGCGGGCAGGAAGCGGTCGAGCCACCGCGCGAACCGCTCCGCGTCGAGCACCCGGCGCATCGCGTCGGCCTCGCTCAGCGCGGGCGACAGGAAGTCCTGGCCCGAGGGCTCCCAGTGCGCGGGGGCGTCGTGGTCGTCGGCGAACCAGGCCAGCAGGCGTTCGCGCACGGCCTCGGTGGTCGTGGCGGACAGTTCCCCGGCGTCCAGGAGGAGACCGAGCGCGAAGGCGCTGTTGGGGTGGTTGCCGTGGCGCACCGGATAGGTGGCCTTCGGCAGCCAGTCGGCCAGCAGCCGGTCGACGGCGGCGACGGCCGGTGCCAGCGCCTCGCTCCAGCGTGCGCCGGCGGCGCCCCCGTACGCCCGGCACTCGGCGGCGAGCGCGACCAGCCACGCCCAGCCGTAGGGCCGCTCGAAGGAGGGCCGCTCCAGGAGGTAGGCGGCTTCGACGGCGAGGGCGTCCGGGGTGAGGTGCCGGTCGAGCACCTCGGTGAACGGCGCCGTCCCGGCGAGCGCGGGTGTCGCCCCGTGGCGGCGCAGCATGCGCACGAGCAGCCAGTGCATGTGGACCGAGGAGTGCCAGTCGTAGGCACCGTAGAAGGCCGGGTGCAGGGTGCTCGGCCGCACGTCCTGTCCGGCCGAGGTGACCAGGTGGGCGGGGAAGTTGGGGTATTCGCGGGTGATGTTGGCGAGGGCGAGCCGGGCGAAGGGCACCGCGTAGGAGGCGAGCGGCATCAGTGGGTGGCCCCCTCGGTGGTCTTCAGGTCCTGGCCCGCGGGGGTGGTGGCGGCGGCGACCAGCAGGGCGCGCAGTCCGCGGGCGACGGTGGCGGGCTCCAGGGCCGGGGCGGTGCCGTCGGTGACCTGCTCGGGCGCCCAGGGCACGTGCACGAAACCCCCGCGGACGTGCGGGAACTCGGTGGCGATCAGGTGGCCGAGGCCGTAGGCGACGTGGTTGCAGACGAAGGTCCCGGCGGTGTGGGACACGGCGGCCGGGACCCCGGCCGCGCGCACGGCGGCGACGCAGGCCTTGACGGGCAGCGAGGAGAAGTAGGCGGCGGGGCCGCCGGGCACGACCGGTTCGTCCACCGGCTGCGCGCCGTCGTTGTCGGGGATGCGGGCGTCGTCGAGGTTGATGCCGACACGTTCGACGGTGACACCGGGACGGCCGCCCGCCTGGCCCAGGCACAGGACCAGGTCGGGGGCGCAGGAGCGGACGGCGTCCCGCAGCGCGCCGAGGGAGGTGGCGAAGACGCAGGGGAGTTCGGCGGCGGTGACCGTGAGCCCGGCGGGCGGCTCGGCGGCCAGGAGGGAGGCCGCCTGCCAGGAGGGGTTCACTGTCTCGCCGCCGAAGGGGGCGAAGCCGGTGACGAGCACACGGGTCATGGGACTTCCTTCACGGGGGGGGACGACGGGGGACGGGCCGGGCAGGCGCGGGGGTCGGCGCGCGGTGCCGGCCGGGCGGCTCAGAAGGCGAAGACCGCCATGATCACGGTGCAGCAGACCAGGAGCGGCAGTGCCGTCGGGATCTGCGCCTTGATCGGCCCGTACTGGTCCTTCAGTTCGAGCAGGGTGGCCGGGACGATGTTGAAGTTGGCGGCCATCGGCGTGCACAGCGTGCCGGCGAAACCCGCCAGCATGCCGATGGCGAGGACGGCGGCCTCGTTGCCGTGCATCTGCTCGATCAGGACGGGCCAGCCGATCGCCGCGGTCATCACGGGGAAGGCGGCGAACGCGTTGCCCATGATCACCGTGAACAGGAACATGCCGACGCAGTACGCGATCACCGCGAGGTACTTCGAGTTGTCCGGCAGCACGTCGTCGACGATCTTGCCGACCTGGGTGCCGACCCCGGCCAGCGCGAAGATCGACCCGAGGACGGCGAGGAGCTGGGGCAGCAGCAGCGCGGAGCCCATCGCTTCCAGCATGGAGCGGCCGGAGTGCAGCGGCACGGAGAGCTTCTTCTCACCCGTGACGAGCATGCCGACGACGAGGGCGACGACGCATCCGACGCCGAGGCCGATCAGCGTGGCCTTGCCCGTCTCGAACAGCCCGGAGTCGTCGAGCACGGAGGCGCACACGATCGCGACCAGCGGGATCGTCAGGGCCGGGATGAAGATCCGGCTGCCCAGCCGGGCGGCGGAGGCCTCGCGCTGCTCGGCGGTGGTGGTCACCGGGACGCCCTTGCCGAGGAAGTTGAACCCGGCGAGCACGATCAGCACGAGGACCGCCACGCCGAGCGGTTCGGCGGGCAGGGTCCAGCCGCCGTTGTGCGCCTCACCGTTGGCGACGCCGGTGCCGTAGGGGAAGGTGAGGCCGAGCAGCCCCCAGAACGCCGCGGACGTCCACCGCTTCGGATTGCTGCGGTCGGCCGCCATCTGCACGGCCATGACGACGAAGACGAGGCCCACCAGCCAGTAGAGCCATTCGACCTTGATCACTTGGCGGTTCCCTTCGGCAGCGGCAGGTCGTGCTCCGCGGCGGCGAGCGCCATCTCGCGCTCCAGTTGCCGGTCCAGGAGCAGCAGACGGGCGCCGTGGATGAGGAAGGCGCAGACGGCGAGCGGGATCGCCCACAGCGCCAGCTGGGTCGGTTCGAGTTCCTGGTGGTACGTCGAGTTCACGAAACCGGTGATGAGGAGGATCGAGCCGATCGCGATGAAGCAGTCCTCGCCGAAGAAGACACCGACGGTGTCCGCCGAGGCCGCGTAGGAGCGCACCTTCTCGCGCAGGCGCTCGGGCAGTGCCGCGCCCGTGGTCCGTTCGGCCGCCGCCTCGGCCATGGGCGCGACGAGCGGCCGCACGGTCTGCGCCGGGCCGCCGATGCTGTTGAGGCCGAAGGCCGCCGTGACCTGCCGGACCAGCAGGTAGACGGTGAGGAAGCGGCCTGCGCTGAGGCTGCCGAGACGGCCTATGAGGTTGCGGGCCTGCTCCCGCAGGCCGTAGCGCTCCAGGAGGCCGATCACGGGGAGCACGATGGCGAAGACGGTGACCGAGCGGCTGTCGGCGAAGGACCGGCCGAAGGCCGCGAGGACCTCCAGCGGGTTCATCCTGCCGAGCAGGCCGGTGACGATCCCGGCGACGCCCACGACCAGGACGGGATTGCGGCGTGTGACGAATCCGAGGATCACCACGACCACACCGAGGAGAACGATCATGCGCGGCCTTCTTCAGGCGTTGGGGACAGGGGGCCCCGCAGGGGCGGAGCCGGGCTTCCGGTTCCGGGGGGATGCACGGACCCTAGGCGATCGTTGAACGATCGAACAAGGGGTGAATTCACGTCGTCTCCTCCGGAGGGCCACGGCACCCCTTGTCGGATCGTTCAACAATCGTCTACTTTCGAGGCGTGATCGATCTCAACGCGGACCTCGGTGAAGGCTTCGGACGCTGGACCCTCACCGACGACGACGCCCTCCTGTCGGTCGTCACCAGCGCCAACGTCGCCTGCGGATTCCACGCCGGCGACCCCTCGGTGATGCGCCGCGTCTGCGACCTCGCCGCCGAACGCGGAGTACGGATCGGGGCCCAGGTCTCCTACCGCGACCTGGCCGGCTTCGGACGGCGCGCCATGGACGTGCCCGCCGAGGAACTGGCGGCCGAGACCGCGTACCAGATCGGGGCGCTGCGCGTCTTCGCCCGGGCGGCGGGCGCCGACGTGGCCTACGTCAAACCGCACGGCGCGCTCTACAACCGTACCGTCCACGACGCGGAGCAGGCCGCCGCCGTCGTGGCCGGGGTGACCCTCGCCGGCGGCGGCCTGCCCGTGCTCGGCCTGCCCGGCTCGTGCCTGCTCGCCGCCGCCGGGGAGGCCGGCCTCACGCCCGTGCCCGAGGCCTTCGCCGACCGCGCCTACACCCCCGAGGGCACCCTCGTGCCGCGCCGCCGGGAGAACGCCGTCATCACCGACGAGGACGCCGTGGTGCGCCGCGCGGTCGCCTTCGCCGTGGACGGCGCCGTCCGGGCCGTGGACGGCACCACCGTCACGGTCGCCGCACGCTCCCTGTGCGTGCACGGCGACACCCCGGGCGCCGCCCTCATCGCGGCCCGGGTCCGCGCCGCGCTGGAGAGCGCGGGCGTCGAGGTCGGGGCCTTCGCATGACCGGCGAGCGGCCCCTGAGCGTACGCACCGCAGGCCGGCACGCCCTGCTCGTCGACCTGCCCGACGCCGAGCGCACCGCCGCCTTCCACGCCGAACTCCTGCGCCGCCGCGCGGCCGGAACCCTGCCGCCGGTCGAGGAGATCGTGCCCGGCGCGCGGACCGTCCTGCTGGACGGCGTGTCCGACCCCGCGGCACTGGCCCGGCGCCTCGCCCACTGGGACGTCCCCGCGCGGGCCGCCGACACCGGGGGAGTGGCCGAGATACCCGTCCGCTACGACGGGCCCGACCTGGCCGACGTGGCCGCCCTGTGGGGGATCCGTCCCCAGGAGGTCGCCGCCCGGCACTCCTCGTACACCTACCGCGTCGCCTTCTGCGGATTCGCTCCCGGGTTCGGCTACCTCACCGGGCTCCCCGGACCGCTGCACGTGCCGCGCCGCGACACGCCCCGCACCCGGGTCCCGGCCGGCGCGGTCGGCCTCGCGGGCCCCTACACCGCCGTGTACCCGCGCGCCACCCCCGGCGGCTGGCAGCTGATCGGCACCATGCCCGACCCCGGCCGGCTGTGGGACCTCACCCGGGACGAACCGGCGCTCCTCACCCCCGGCACCCGGGTGCGGTTCGTCGCCGAGGACGGGACGGCATGAGTTCCGAGATCACCGTCGTACGCCCCGGAGCCCTCACCACGGTCCAGGACGCGGGCCGGCCCGGCCACGCCCACCTCGGCGTCCCGCGCTCCGGCGCACTGGACGCGCCCGCGCTGCGCCTCGCCAACCGCCTGCTCGGCAACGACCCCGACGCCGCCGCCCTGGAGACCACGGTGACCGGCTGCGCCCTGCGCCCCGGCCGGGCCGTCACCGTCGTGGTCGGCGGCGCGCCCTGCCCCGTGACGGTCGACGGCCGCCCCGCCGCCTGGGGCACGCCGGTGCACGTGCCCGCGGGCGCGGTCCTCGACGCCGGAACCGTCACGGCGGGACTGCGTTCGTACGTGGCCGTCGCCGGCGGTGTCGCCGTCGCACCGGTCCTCGGCAGCCGCTCGACCGACCTGCTCTCCGGACTCGGCCCGCAGCCCCTGAGCGCGGGAGACGTCCTCCCCCTGGGCGCCCCCGCCGGGCGGACGGCGCTGCCCGGCGCCGCACCCTGGCCGGCCCCGCCCGGCGAACTCGTCCTGCCCCTGCGCCCCGGGCCCCGCACCGACTGGTTCACCGCGGCCGCGCTGCGCACCCTGTTCTCGGCGACGTACCGCGTCTCCCCGCACAGCAACCGCGTCGGCCTGCGCACCGAGGGGCCCGCGCTGGAACGGGCGAGGACCGGGGAACTGCCCAGCGAGGGCATGGTCCTCGGCGCGGTGCAGGTCCCCCCGGACGGACGCCCGGTCGTCTTCCTGAACGACCATCCGACGACCGGCGGTTACCCGGTGATCGGGGTCGTCGCGGAACCCGGCCTGGCGTCGGCCGCCCAGGCCCCGGCGGGCACACCGGTGCGGTTCACGCCCGGGTGAGGGACCACGCCCCGGCCCGCCGCGGACACCCGGCGCGGGAACCTCGGCAGGTGCGTGCCGCACGCCCGCTCCCGGCGGCGGAGGCGCCACCCGGGTTCTGCACCGGCGGCAGTGGTCCGGTACTGACGACAGCGGTCGCGTATCGACGACAGTGGTCACGTACCCACGGCGGAGGTACCGTGCCGGCGCCGGCGGGCCGGTGGCGTCAGGGAAGCCGGATCGGGGGCGGGCGAGGAGACCGGACCCGAGGCCGGTATGGGGGCCCGGATCCCGTCGGGCAGAGAGGCCCGGGGCGGGACCGGCGCACCGCAAGACCGAGTCGGCGGATGCGCAATCGCGCGCATCCCCCCACCGCCCAGCCCGCACTAGCGTGACGGAATGCCGTACCACTACCGCGTCACCGCGCGCTCGCAGGCGAAGCCCGAGACCGTCTACACCCTGCTCCTCCTCGGGGTGACCTGGCCCGCCTGGTCACCGATCGACTCGGTCGAGATCGAGGGCGGCGGCGACCCCGCCGAGCGCCAGGACGTCGGCGACACCCGGATCTTCCGCACCGGCCGGGCCGTCTCCCGTGAACGCATCGTCGAGCTGGTCGCCGACCGCCGGTTCGTCTACGAGAACGCGGGCGGGCCGTTCCGCTCCTACCGGGGCACCGTCGAACTCGCCGAGGCACCGCACGGCGGAACCGACATCACCTGGGCGGCCGACTTCGAACCGAGGCTGCCCGGCACCGGACGGTTCTGGCAGTGGTACCTCACCCGCTACATGCGACGGATGGCCGAAGGACTGGCGGCCTACGCGGCCACCGCCGCCGACCACGGCACGGCCGGGTGAGAGCTCCCGCCGGGACCGGCCGCCGCGGGGCCGCCCTCCGGCCCCGCGGCGAGCCCGGCCCGGGGCGGTCCCGCGCCCGTCCCGTCCGGCGGTACCGGCCGTCACCCGCCGTGCGGCGGCCGCCCGCCGCAGGTCCGCGCGCGGCTCAGGCCCGGACGGCGACGGTCGCCACGAAGCGGCCCACCGCGTCCGCGACCGCCCCGGGAGCCTCCAGCGGCAGCAGGTGCCCGGCGCCCGGGACGACGGTCATGTCCGCGTGCGGCACGAAGGGCAGCAGACATTCGCGCAGCACGCTCGGCGGCTCCACCGCGTCGTGCTCCCCGGCCAGCACCGCCACGGGAACGTCGATGTCCCGCGCCTGAGCGGTGATGTCCTGCGCGATCCCGCGCAGCGGCCACTCCGTGCGGGCGTCGTCCGAGGCGGCGAGGCTGTCCCGGACGACCGCCTCCCGTGTGCCCGGCGGGAGCGCGACGGAGGTCAGGACGTGGTCCAGGGCGTGGCCGACGGACTCCGGTGAGTCGTAGGCGTGGGACAGGCCCTGCCGGTACTCCTCCGTCACGGCGGCGGCCGGCAACGGGGGAGCGGGTGCCACCAGCACCAGACCGGCCAGCCCCGACGGCCGCCGTGCCGCGGCCAGTTGAGCGACCTTCCCGCCCATCGAGTGACCGACGAGGACGAAGGGGCCCTCGACGCATTCCCCGGTCACCCGGATCAGGTCGTCGGCGAGCCGGTCGAGGTCGTACGGGCCCGGCAGCGCACGCGACGTGCCCCAGCCGCGCTGGTCGAAGCGGACCGTCGCCTGCTCCCGCGGCAGACGCCGCACCACCTCGTCCCACGTGCCCGCCGAGCCGCCCCAGTAGTGCGTGAACACCAGCGCGGCCGCACTGCCGCCGCCCGACGTCCGCACCCGCAGCGAGCCGCCCGCCACGGCCACCGTCCTTGTAGTATTCGACACCTTCACGTCCTCTTTCCGCTGTCGCGGCCGACGGGCCCCGTCCGGAACCGACCCGGACGGCGGGCCCCGCCTGCCTCAGTCACGAGGACGACGCTATGCCGGTGCGCCTGCGCTCCTTGCGGGAAAGAGAACGAGTGCTTGTGGAAAACGGACAGTCTGCCGTACGGCAGCTGCGCTACCTCCCCGCCGTCGGGGCCGCCTACGGCGTGGAGGTCCTCAGTTTCGCGTCCCTGCGACGGACGGACACCGCGCGGCGCCGCACGCAGCTGCAACGCCCCGACTTCCACGTCATCGCCCTGATCACCCGGGGCAGCGGCAGCCACGAGGCGGACTTCGAGCGGCACGAGCTGGGCGAGGGCAGTGTCGTGTGGATCAGACCCGGTGCGGTGCACCGCTGGAGCGACGTCGAGGACGTGGACGGCCCCCTGATCCTGTTCCAGCCGGGTTTCCTGCCCGACCCCGGCCTCGAAACGGCCGACGCCGCCGCGCCCGTCTGCCGGCGCCTGTCACCGCAGGCCCTCGTGCTGGCGGAGCTGGCCGCCGAGCACCTCGGCCGCGAACACCGCGCGGCGGTGGCCTCGCCGCGCCTGGCCTCCCCGGCGCTGCTCGCCCACCTGCTGGCCGCGCTGGTCCTGCGCGTCCGTCCCCTGCCCCGCGAGCCGTCTTCCCGCGACGCGGCCGGCCGCGCGGCCCTCCCGGCGGCGGGCGGCCGGGCGCCGGCGGTCTTTCGCGCCTACCGCACCGCCGTCGAGGAGCACTTCGCCCACTGGCACCAAGTCGCCGAGTACGCCCAGGAGCTGGGCTACGACGTACGGACCCTGACCCGGGCGACCCGGGCCGCCACCGGAACCGGTGCCAAGGCGTTCCTCGACCAGCGCATCCTGCTGGAGGCGAAGCGGCTGCTGGCCCACACCGGCCTGCCGGTCGGCGCCTGCGCGCACCGCCTCGGATTCGCCGACACCGGCAACTTCACCACCTTCTTCCGGCGCCAGACCGGCCTGGCCCCCACGGCCTGGACCGCCGCCCTCTTCGCGGGACCGGACCGGGGCGCCGCTCCGTGAGGACCTTGAGCGGCCGCGCGTATACCCTGCCCGGCGTGGAAATAACCCGCGTTCGACGGGCGTGCGGGGGTGAAGCCAGGGCATCCGGTGGCCAGGAGGTCGATGACGATGGTTCCCCTGCTTCTGGTTCTCCTTCTCGCCCTGGTCCTCTTCGGCGCGGGCTTCGCCCTGAAGGCACTGTGGTGGATCGCGGTGATCGTCCTGGTGCTGTGGCTGCTGGGCTTCGTGGTCAGGCCCGCCGGCAGCGGCGGCCGCAGGGGCCGCTGGTACCGGTGGTAGATCTGGCGCGGATGCGCGGACGGATGGGGGCCCGGCCGGTGACGGCCGGGCCCCGCGCGCGTCCGGGCGCCGTGGCGGCGCCGGGGTCGCGCCCTGGCTCAGAGCTGCGAACGCAATCGGCGCCCGGCTCCCCTTCCGTCCGCGGCTCTCAGCGGACCGTCACCTGGAAGACGGCCGAGGCCGCCGTACCGCTGACGATGCGCAGGTCGTTCTTGCCCTTCAGTCCCAGCTTGACGCCGAGCGAGTAGGAGCCGGCGCGCGAGGTGGTCACGGACGCGGGCAGGCTGACCCACTTGCCGTGCTGCTTCTGCTGGAGGGTCACCTTGCTGCCCGGCTTGAGACCGGTGGTGCGGCCCGTGACCCGGAAGAGCTGCCAGGCACGCACCGAGGTCACCGACGGCTTGGCGGTGATGCCGGCCTTGGCGGGCGCGGCCTGCTGCGTGACGGCGCCGCGGGCCGCGGTGGGCGCCGCCGGAGTGGCCGCCATCGCGGTGCCCGCGAGGGCGAGGGAGGCCGCGCCGATGACACCGACGACGGCCGTACGCAGGGAACCCCGTTTCGAGACCATCACTGATCTGCCCCTTTCTGGGTGGCAAGAGTGTTTCGCGCCGAAGGGCACCTACGTGCCGATTGGCGCAGTCACTAGAAATGAGGGCACGGCGCGGGCGGGCGTTCATCGGTGCTTTGTCCCTGTCTTGTAACAGCGGAGCGGGGGCCCGGGGACGCGGGAGTCCCTGCGCCGCGGAGCGGGCCGAAGACTTGGGCAGGCCGCCGCAGGCGCCCTCTTGACGGTGTGTCAACCCGGCCCTACGGTGGCGCATCGTCGTCATTGCATCGATGCAAAGCGGTGGGGTCCGGCGCACAGCGCGACCCGGCGTGCGGACGGACCTCCCAGAAGGAGCCTCTGATGCCCAGGCAGCTGATGCACACGCAACGCCGCGGAACCCCGTACCCCCCTCTCGCCCTGCGCCTGCTCGGCGTCCTCACCGTGCTCGGCCTGATCCTCGCCGGTACGTGCGCCCTGCGCCCCGCCACCGCCCTGGCGGCCCTGCGCACCGCCGCGGCCGGCACCTTCCGCAACCCGCTCAACACCGGCCCCGACCCGTTCATGACCTACTGGAAGGGCGCCTACTACCTCACCACCACCCAGGGCGGCAGCATCCGCATGTGGCGCTCGCCGTCCCTGAGCACGCTGCTCACCACCGCCCCCGTGACCGTCTGGACCGACACCGACGGCTCCCGCGACCGGGACATCTGGGCACCGGAGTTCTACCGCTTCGGCAACCGCTGGTACCTGTACTACACCGCCGACGACGGCACCGACGACCACCACCGGATCTACGTCGCGCAGTCCGACGGCGACGACCCGACGGGCCCCTACCACTTCAAGGCGAAGCTCGTACCGCCCAACCACGCCTCCGACTTCGCCATCGACCCCGGCATCCTCCGGCACGACGGCCGTCTGTACCTCGCCTACAGCGGCATCAACCAGTACCAGCACAACGGCATCAACATCGCGCCGCTGTCGAATCCGTACACCGTCTTTGGCGACGCCGTGGCCGTCGACGCGGCCGGCGGCTGCCCGGAGGTCCGGGAGGGCCCGGAGTTCCTGTACCGCAACGGACGCACCTGGATGACCTACTCCACCTGCGACACCGGCAAGCCCGACTACCAGGTGTGGATGATGTCCCTGCCGTCCGGCGCCGACCCCCTCGTCCCCGGCAACTGGACGCAGCACCAGGGGCCGGTCTTCTCCCGCGCCGACGGCCACGGCGTGTTCGGGCCCGGCCACCACGCCTTCTTCCGCTCGCCCGACGGCACCCAGGACTGGATCGTCTACCACGCCAAGACCACCTCGGCCTACACCTACGGCGACCGCACCACGCGGGCGCAGCGCATCGGCTGGAACGCCGACGGCAGCCCCGCCCTCGGCGTCCCGCTCGCGACGGGGGCCACCCAGGACCTGCCCTCCGGTGACCCCGGTCCCGGCGCGTACTGGATCAACGACGACGGCCGCTCCGACGGCGCCGGGACCGTCACCTACACCGGTTCCTGGAATTCCGGCACCGGCTGCGCCGTGCAGTGCTTCTGGGGCGACGACCACTGGAGCGCGACCGCCGGGAACACCGCCACGTTCACCTTCACCGGCACCCGCATCGCCCTGCTGTCCGTCCGTGACACCGGCAACGGCTACGCGGCCCTCAGCGTCGACGGCGGACCCGAGCAGCGCCTCGACTACTACGGCGCGATCCGCACCGGCGAGACGCTCCAGTTCCTCAGCCCGGCCCTGCCCTACGGGAGGCACACCCTCCGGGTGCGGGTGACGGGCGAGCACGACGGGCAGTCCCAGGCGTCGTACGTCAGCGTCGACCGGGCGGAGGTCTACGTGAACTGACACGGGGCGGTCCTCCCGGGCCCGGCGGAACACCGGGGCGGGGAGGACCGCCGCGCGACGCCGGGATCATCACGCCGCCCCGCGCCCGCCCGCGGTGCGCCGGACGGGGTCCTCACGGCACCCCTCGCGGGGCCGGCGGCACGCACCGGACGGCCTGCCGCGACCGGCGGACACTGATGCCGGTCGCGGCCGCGGTGCTACGCCCGGCCCGCCGGCGGGTAGCCCGTGGGCGGGTCGGCCACGGTGCCGTACACCCGCATCTCGGCGGCCGCCGCGAACGGCCGGCCGTTGAGGGCGTTCAGCGCGGTGAAGCGCACGTAGGAGGCGCGCACCGAGGGGAAGGAGACCCGCTGCATCTGCGGCGAGTCGACGAGCGAGCCGGCGGCCACGGTCGTCCACGTGCTGCCGTCGTCGGAGACGGCCACCTCGTACCCCGCCACGCGGCCGTTCTGCCCGCCGCTCTGCCGGTCCAGGTAGCCGAGACCGTTCACGTCGGCCGGACCGCCCAGCCGCAGCGTCACCCAGTGCGGGTAGGGCGCCTCGGACTCGGTGTAGTCGGTGTGCCAGATGGTGTCCGGATCACCGTCGAGCACGTTGGAGACCGGTCCCTCCGCCGCTCCCGAGGAGAGGTTCTCCGAGTCGGCGCTCGCCCGCATCGAGCCGGGGGAGAGGACCGGCACGCTCGCCACCGCGGCCCTGGCCGGCGCCGACACCGTCTTCGCGGCCCCGGAGCCCGTGTACGCGGCTGTCACCTTCCACGTCGCCGACGTGCCGGCCGCGCCGGCCGGCGGGGTCAGGATCCAGGTCGTGCTGACCGTCGTGCCCGGCCGCACCCGGTCGAAGGCGTTGCCGTCACGGTCCTTGACCGCCGCCGTCCAGCCGGCGGGCAGCCCCTCGAGCCGCACGAGGACGTCCGTGGCGTCGGTCTCCTCGGCGTCGGTGAACGTCGTGACGTACTCGCCGGGCACACCCGGGCTCAGGTCGGTGCCGGCGGGCGTGGTCACACTCGCGCAGGCGGCGCCGCCGCCGACCGGGCCGAGATCGGTCACCCGGAAGTCGTCGAGCACCATGTCCGTACCGGCCGCACCGCCGAGCTTGCGCAGGCCGACCCAGGTGTCGCCGCAGCCCGCCACGATCTCCTTCGCGTACGTCGCGGTGTCCAGGGCCGGCGCGAGCGCGTCACGGGTGATGTCCCGGGAGACGACCTTGCCGTCCCCGACCCGGTCGGCGCCCGTCACCCAGGCCCACTGCCCCTCGACGTTGCTCTGGTACCTGAAGGAGACCGCGTACTTGTGCCCGGCCACGAACGGCACCGTCGCGGGGACGGTGCGGTACACGAGCCCCGTGTTCTCCTCGTGCGCCTTGAGCGAGTGGCCGCCGTCGATGACGTCGTCCACCGCCTGCCCCTCGAGGGCACCGGAGTCGTAGGGCGAGTAGGTGTTCTTCCAGCTCTTCTGGCTGTAGGGCGCGTGCAGGCGGCTCACACTGGTGCGCGGGTCGGTGACGCCTCCCGCGTCGCCCTTCACGAACGGCCCCCAGCCCGGCTGGTTGCCCTCGAAGTCGTCACGGGCGATCACGTCGCCGCCCGGCGCCGGTGCCGAGGTGTCGGCCATGAGCCGGACGTCGTCCACCGTGACCGCCGCGTCCCCGGCCCCCGCGCCGGCCGACACGGTGACCTGACCGCCGGCCGGGGCGGTGAAGGCGACGGACGCGCGCTGCGCGTAGGTGCCCTGCTTGGCGTCGGCCGCCACCGTGTTGCGCAGCGGTGTGGTGTCGAAGCCGTTGCGGGCCTTCACCCCATGTCCCCGCACAGCGAGTGCGACGGGGCGGCGCTGCCCGGCGGCGACCTCGACGTCGGCGCTCAGGGTGTACCGCCTGCCGGGTGTGAGGCCCCCGACCCGCTGGGAGATGCCGGACACCCCGGTGCCCAGACGCACCACGTTGTCGCCGGTGCCGGTACGGACGAGGGCCGCCGCGCCCCGGGGGCTCCAGGCTTCGAGGTTCCCGGCGTTGAAGCCGGGGTCGGTCAGGGCGGTGCCCTCACCGTAGCGGGCCGAGCGGTGCGGAGCCCGGTCACCGTCCGGTGCGAGGACGTACGGCCGGTCCTTGTCGCCGGTGACCGTCACCTTCCCGTCCCTGGCCCGCACGCGGCCCGCCTTCACGCGGCCCTGGTCGGTGAGCCGGTACAGGGTGAAGGAGCGGGTGGCGGCGAACTGCTTCGTCAGCGTGAAGGTGTGGGTGCCGCCCGACCCGCTGTAGTAGTACATCTTGTCGGCGCGGCTCGGGGAGGAGGTGCCGTTCCCGCCCTTGGCCTCGCCCCAGGGCAGCAGATACGTGTCCCCGTCGAGCACGACCGTGCCGTCCATCGACACCTGGCGCCGCCCGTCGTCGAGGGCGACCCGCACGCCGCCGGTGAGGGTGGCGGACTTCCCCTGGTCCCAGTTCGTGATCTGGTAGTGCTGGAGGAACTTGGCCGGCAGGTTGTCGGTCCAGATGTTGCGGTAGAAGGCCTGGAAGTCGTCGTGGCCGGTCCAGCCCTCGAACTCCTTGATGCTGCTGCCGCCGAGCAGCGGGTCGACGTTCCACACGTCACGGTCGGAGTTGGCGATGAACCGCACGATGCGGGAGTTGATGCCCTTGTTGCTGGCGCCGCCGTAGTTCTTGTCGTTGGCCCAGTGCGACCACACCGAGCTGCCCTCGAACTTGTACGACCACTCGGTGGCGACCTCGAAGCCCATCTTCCGCAGTTGCGCGGCCAGTCCGTCGGCCAGCCACCCGCTGGAGTAGTAGGCGTCGATGTAGACGGTCCTGATGCCCGGCGCCTCCTTGCGCAGTCGCGCGAACCGGTCGAGGATCGCGCCGCTGCCCAGGTCGGTGCGCTGGTCGATGTGGTACGACTGGTTCAGCCAGTCCCAGCCGTTCGGCTGGCCCTTGACCAGAGCCTCGGTGAAGTTCTCGGCCTGCGGGTAGGCCTCGGTGGCGTTCACGTGCACGGCGAAGTCGGAGTTGTAGCCGGCCCCGGCCGAGGTGAGCTTGTTCAGGTCGGTGAGCCCGCCCGCCCGGACGTTGTAATTGCCGCCGTAGTCGGGGTGGGCCGAGTCGTGGCCCTCGTCGGCGTAGCCCTTCTCCAGCACCCACTGGCCGAGGTCGTCGGTGGCCATCGAGATCCGCTTGACGTTGTCGAGCGTCTTCAGGAACGGATTGGTCGCCTGGCCGGCGAAGTTGAACGGGATGTGCTGCACGACGCGCTCGGGCACGCGGTCCGCGCCGAGCGGACGGGTCATACGGTCCCGGTAGGCGATGGCGCCGTCCTGCCAGTCCGCCGTCCCGTCACCGTTGGCGTCCCCGGAGAGGACGACGGTGGCCCGGGGCAGCGCGTACGTCCGCACCCGAGGGTCGGTGGCGCCCCGGGGCGCGTACGTGTACGAGCCGACGGACAGTTCCGCGCGGCGCGCGCCGTTGCCGGCGTCCACGATCCGCGACTGCAGGCGGGTGTTCCAGTTGTCGTTGTTGTCCTGCGCGGAGTCGTCGGTCGCGTTGGTGATGACGCCGGCGGCCAGACCGCCGTCGCTCACGAAGCCGTACGGCGTTCCGACGGCGGCCTTGTCCGGTGCCGTCGCCGCGGTGATCGCGACGAACTGGTCGGCGGTGGTGGTCGAGTCCGCCGATATCCTCGTCCGCGCCAGGGTCGCCTGCGCGGCCGAGGAGTCGACCGAGACGAGCGACTGGTCGGGGATCGCCAGTTGGTCCACGGTCGACGCGGCGGCGCCCTCGATGCTCTGCACCGCGAAGACGACCGTCTGCTGATCGGTCACCGTGATCGTCGAGGTGATCGTCAGGTCGGGCAGGCCGGCGAACGTGGAGGTGTAGACGGCCCGGCCGCCGTGCGCCTTCATGGTCGTGGTGGCGGGGTACGCCTTGCCGTTGACGGCGAAGGTGTCCAGGGCGCGTGCCTGGCCGCCCAGAGTCCTGCCGTCCATCGTGTACGAGATGACCTGGGGGAACTCCTGGGCCACCCGCACCGTCAGGCCCGGACCCGTGAGTTCGACCGGTGTCGCGGGGGTGTCCGGGGGAGCGGGCGCGGCCGTGGCCGGGACAGCGGCCTGGCCGGCCTGGGCCGGCAGGGCGCCGGCGGAGAGGGTGCCGAGGACGATGAGCGCGGCTGCCGCCGCGGCGCCGGGTCTCGGGCGTCCGCGGCGCCGCGGACGTCGGGAGTGGTGCAGGGGCATGGGATCCACCTGGAGGCTTCCTCGTGGCTGTGAACAGGAGAGTGAGGAAGACAGTAAGGCAAAGTTATCGATAACAATAGGGGCCCGACCTGTTCCCTCGTGCGCCAAGCTCCCGCCCGAGTACGCCAAGTTGACGCGCAAGAGGAGGGTGGATCGGGGTGTCGCTACCGGGCTCCTCACTTGGCATCGATAACAGAAACTGTCCAGGTCACCGGGCGGCGCCATGGAGGCGGCACTCGTGCGGTCACCTCTCCGACAGCCCCGCCGGTGTCTGCTCCGACCAGATGACCTTCCCCGTCTCGGTGTAGCGGGTCCCCCAGCGGTCGGCGAGCCGGGCGACGAGGAAAAGGCCCCGGCCGCCCTCGTCGGTCGTCGCCGCGTACCGCAGATGCGGTGCGGTACTGCTGCCGTCGGAGACCTCGCAGACGAGCGTCCGGTCGTACAGCAGGCGCACCCGCACGGGGTCGCTGCCGTAGCGCACCGCGTTGGTCAGCAGTTCGCTGAGGATCAGCTCCGTGGCGAAACCCTCTTCCGCCAGGTGCCACGCGGCGAGCCGGTCGGTCACCGCGCGGCGCACGGACCCGACCGCGGCCGGGTCCCGCGGCACGTCCCAGGTCGCCACCCGGGACGGGTCCAGGACGCGGGTGGCGGCCACGAGCAGTGCGACATCGTCCTCGGGCGGCCCGGTCAGCAGGGCGGCCAGGACATCGGTACACGTCTCCTCGGGGGTGCGCCCGCTGCGGGCGAGGCTCTGCCGCAGCAGCTCCATGCCGCTGTCGGCGTCCCGGCGGCGGGTCTCGACGAGGCCGTCGGTGAACAGCACCAGCCGGCTGCCCTCGGGCACGTCGAACTCCACCGCCTCGAACGGCAGACCCCCGACACCCAGCGGAACACCGGCGGGACTTCCGGGGAAGCACACCGATCCGTCCGGCAGCGCCAGCGCCGGGCCGGGGTGCCCCGCACGGCTCAGGGAGCACCGGCCCGCCACCGGGTCGTACACCGCGTAGAGACAGGTGGCGCCGGTGGCGCCGGTCGCCTCCGGGTCGCCGGCTGCGGATTCCTGGTCGATCCGGGCGACCAACTCGTCCAGACGGGCGAGGAGTTCGTCGGCGGGAAGGTCGAGCGTGGCGAAGTTGTGGACGGCGGTCCGCAGGCGCCCCATGGTGGCGGCGGCGTGCAGACCGTGGCCCACCACATCACCGACCACCAGGGCGACACGGGTTCCCGGCAGCGGGATCACGTCGAACCAGTCGCCCCCCACCCCCGCCTCGGCGGGCAGGTACCGGTGGGCGACGTCGAGGGCGCTCTGCTCGGGCAGTCCGCTCGGCAGGAGGCTGCGCTGCAGGGTCACCGCCGTCCGGTGCTCGCGGGTGAAGCGGCGGGCGTTGTCGATGCACACGGCCGCCCTGGCCACCAGTTCCCGGGCGAACGCCTCGTCGTCCGCGTCGAATGCGGCCGGGTTCCGCGAACGCCAGAAGGTGACCATGCCGAGGACCACACCGCGTGCGTGCAGCGGGACGGAGAGCACACTGTGGAACCCGTACGCGAGGACCCGTGCGAGGCGCTGCGGGTCGTCCCTGGGCCGGCCCAGCACGGTGTCCAGGCGGGACTGCGCCAGGGAACCCCGGCTGGCCCCGCCCAGGGACTGGATGCTGGTGGGCACGATGCCGCTCACCTCGCCGACCGGGTACAGCGGGTGGTCGTCGCGCAGCGCCGTGAGCGCGGCCCTGCGCATCGGGACGACCCCGCCCTCGGATCCGCCCGGCTCCTCTCCGCGGAACACCGTCTCGGCCAGGTCGACGGTGGCGAAGTCCGAGAACCGCGGGGTGGCCACCTCGGTCAGCTCCTGCGCGGTCGTGGCCACGTCGAGGGTGGTGCCGATCCGCGAACCGGCCTCGTAGACGAGCAGGAGCCGCTCGCGCACCGCCTCCGCCCGGCCGGTCACCGCCCGCAGCTCGGTGGTGTCCCGCAGGGTGGCGACCATGCCCGGCGGACCGCCCGCGGCACCGGTGGGCCGCACGTTGACGGCGAGCAGCCGCTCACCGACCGGCACCACCTCGTCGCTGGCCGGCCGGGCCGACTCCAGCCGCTCCGCGATCCGCGGAGGCAGGCCCGCCTCGGCGACCGGACGCCCCTCGGCCGAGGAGGGGAGCCCGAGCAGCCTGCGGGCCTCGTCGTTCGCCAGGACCAGCCGCCCCCACCCGTCGGTGATCAGCACGCCCTCGCGGACGGAGTGCAGCACCGCGTCGTGGTGCTCGTACACACGCGTCATCTCGGCGGGGCCCAGACCGTGGGTCTGCCGGGACAGCCGCCGCTTCACCAGGGCCGCGCCGCCGACGGCGAGCAGGAGCGCTCCGGCGGCACTGCCGAGGATGACCGGCATCTGGCGGCTGACGGACTGGTTGATGTCGCCGAGCGTGATCTCGACGCCGACCATGCCGGCGACGGACCCGTCAGGACGGAATACCGGGACGGTCGAGTCCACGGCCGGCCCCACACTGGCGCTCAGCTCCGTCGTCTCGGGATGTCCCTCCAGCACCTTCCGGTAGGGGCCCAGGATGTGCTTGCCGATGAGACGGGGATCGGGGTGCGTGTAACGGATGCCCCGGGTGTCGGAGACGACGACGAAGGCGACGTCGGCCGCTTTGCGGACCGCCTCCGCCCGTGGCTGCAGCACGGCCGTCGGGTCGGGGCCGTCCAGTGCCGCCGCGGTGCCGGGTGCGTCGGCGAAGGTCTGCGCCACCGAGAGGGTCCGCTGCCGGGCCTCCTCGGTGGTGTCACGCCGTACCTGAAGGATCAGGGACACCGCCGCCGCGACGGCCAGCAGCGCCACGAGCACCACTTGCAGGACGAAGACCTGTCCGGCGACGCTCGGCGCCGCCGGCCCGCCTGCGCGGAGTCCGCTTGTCCGGCTCCGGGCCGGGGAGGTTCTCCTCCGGTACAGACGAGTCAGAGGCCCGCGAACCGGACGATCTGCTGCCATAGCCACATTATGGGCGCGGTGCCGGGCGGACCGTGCCGGCCGTCCCCGGCGGCACCACGCCGAGCCGCTTGCCGGTCGAGTCCCCCGGCCGCCGTGCACCGGGCGGACCGCCGCCGCCCGGAGACCGCAGGGGGGCGGCATGCGGCATCGCTGCCGCCCACCGCACTGAGGTGACCGAATCCGGCCCGCGGTTCACCGTCGCGGAGAGGGGCGGGAGACAGGCCCGGGCGGGGCCGGGGAGGCGGGCCGTCCGGGGCGTACGGCGCACGCTGCGGCCTCTCCGCGCGGTCGCGCACGGCACGACGGTGCGACGCGCAGTCGTAAAGCCGTACGGGCCGGGTACTCGCGGACCATGCCGGACGGGCGGGCCGTAGGTCCCCCGCGGTCGGTCAGGCGGAACCTGACCGGCGAGAGCCGGTCAGCAGGACTTGACCGGCGGAAGGACCGGCAGGAAGCGATCAGCAGAGTCTGGTCCGCAGAAAGTGACCAGCACAACCGGAGGCGCACGGATATGAGCACGGTCAAGGAAACGGTGGAAGTCGACGTCCCCGTCCACACCGCGTACAACCAGTGGACGCAGTTCGAGTCCTTCCCGCACTTCATGGACGGGGTGGAGGAGATCCGGCAGCTGGACGACCGCCACAACCACTGGGTCACGAAGGTGTCCGGCGTCACGCGCGAGTTCGACACCGAGATCGTCGACCAGCTCCCGGACGAGCGCATCACCTGGCGCACCACCAGCGGCGACACCCGGCAGCGCGGCTCGGTCCGCTTCGAGCGGGTCGACGACTCGCACACGCGCGTCGAGCTGGTGATGGACATCGAGCCCAGCGGCATGGCGGAGAAGGCCGGCGACCTGCTGGGTGTGATGGACCGGCGCGTCAAGGGAGACATGAAGCGGTTCAAGAAGTACATCGAGGAACGCGGCGGCGAGAGCGGGGCCTGGCGCGGACGGATCACCCCGGGCGACACCGGCGGCACGCCTCTGTGACCCGTCGGAACGCCGGCGGGACCCCTCCGTGACCCGCAGGGGACCTCTCCGTCGGCATCACCTCGACAGCAGCACCTCGGCATCACCGCGGACGCCACCAGGCGCACCGGGGTGAGGACCCACCGGTGTGAGCCCTGCGCACCGGTGTGAGGACCTAGGCCTTCCGGGCCAGCCCGGCGGCGATGAGCCGCTCCCAGACGGGGAGTTCAGGCTCGCCGCCGGGCCCCCCGGGGCCGTCTGTGGGGCCGTCCGCGGTGCCGGGACGCCACAGGGAGGCCGGGACGATCCCGGGCTCCAGGATCTCCAGGCCGTCCAGCAGGGAGGCGATCTCCGCGTCCGTGCGCCACCGGCCGCGTCCGAACGTCTGCTGGAGCACCCTCTCGGCCTCCGCGGTCTCCGCGTTGTGACCGGACCGGAAGTGACTGACGAAGAAGTAGCTTCCCGAGGGGACCTGGTCGCGCCAGTAGCGGACGATCCCCGCGGGGTCCTCGTCGTCGTTGACGTGGTGGAGGATCGCGCTGAACACGACGGCGACGGGGCGGTCGAAGTCGATCAGCTCCAGCGTGTCCGGATGGGTGCGGATGACCTCGGGACGGCGTACGTCGGCCGCGATGACCCGGGTCCGCTCGTTCTCCTGGAGCAGCGCGCGGCCGTGCACCAGCACCTGCGGGTCCATGTCGACGTAGACGACCCGGGAGTCCCCGGCATGCCGCTGCGCGACCTGGTGGACGTTGTCGGCGGTCGGAAGGCCGCTGCCCAGGTCGATGAACTGCCGTACCCCGGTGGACGTCGAGATCTCCGTGACGGCGCGGGTCAGGGCCGCCCGGTTGGCGAAGGCGATGGCCACCGAACCGGGCAGGTCGCGCTTGAACACGTCACCGATCCCGCGGTCCACGGCGTAGTTGTCCTTGCCGCCGAGCAGGTAGTCGTAGACGCGCGCGATACTCGGTTTGGTGGGGTCGATCGAGAGGCCTTCATCCGTCATGGCGGCCATCCTGCCCCGGCAGACCGCCCGTTGACCACCGGTTCGATCAGACCGTGACCTCTGGCTGCCCCCAACTCCCGCGCCAGCCTCGTGCTGTCCGTGACGCTCCTCGCGGGCTCGGCGGGAGCGGCGGCCATCGCCCTCGTACCGCACCTGTGGAGCGCCGTGGTGCTGGCGGCCGTGATCGGGCTGAACGCGGGCGTCTTCGGCGGCCTGGACAATGTGCTCGTCCAGACCGCGGCGGACCCGGCCTTCCTCGGCCGGGTCACCTCCGTCGTCATGCTCACCATGGTCGGGCTCGCGCCCCTCGGCTACCCGCTGGCCGGGGCCGCCATCGGCGCCTGGGGTGCCGCCCCGGTGTTCGTCGGCTGCGGCGTCCTCGGTGCCCTCGGCGCGACCGTCACCCTCGCCTCCGGCGCGGTACGGCGAGCCGAACTCCCCAGGGCCCCGCGCCCGTCGAGTAGGCGCCGCGCCGACAGCCGCCGCTGAAGCCGTCACGCACGCCCCGCCGGACAGGTGCCGCCGGCGGGGCGTGGCACGGTCAGTGGTCAGCGGTCCTGGGACAGGCGCAGGAGCGCGGCGAAGGTGCCGCTCGCGTGGACGAGATCCTCGTAGCGGCCGTGCTCGGTCACGCGACCCTCCTCCATGACGACGATGTGGTCGGCGACCTTGGTGTTCTCCAGACGGTGGGTGACGATGACGGTGATGCGGTCGGAGGCGATGGCCCTGATCCGCGTGAAGATGCCGTGCTCGCCCCGCGGATCCATCTGCGAGGTCGGTTCGTCCAGGATCAGCAGGGGCGTCTGCCGGTAGAGCGCGCGTCCGCAGGCCAGCCGCTGCCACTGGCCGCCGGACAGCTCCGCCCCGCCCCACAGTTCCCGGGCGAGCAGCGTGTCGAGCCCCTGGGGCAGCTTGTCGACCGCCTCGCGCATGCCGACGGCGTCGACCGCCTCCCACACCGGGCCGTCGTCGAACGTCCTCGGCTGGCCCAGGGTGATGTTCTCGCGGGCGCGCAGCGGCCAGCAGGCGAAGTTCTGCGGGACCAGGGCGGTGCGCCGCCACACCGCGTCGGGGTCCGCGCCGGCGAGGTCGGTGCCGTCCCACAGGACGCGGCCCTTGTCGGCGAGCAGGATGCCGGTGATGAGCTTGACCAGCGTGGACTTGCCCGACCCGTTCTCACCGACGACGGCCAGGATCTCACCGCGGCGCAGCGTGAGCGACACACCGTGCACGGCGGGTTCGTCCTTACCGGGGTAGCGGTAGGTGACGTCGTCCAGGCGGATCTCGTCCACGCGCTCGGGAACGGCCAGTTCGCCGCGGCGCGGGGCGCGTGCGCGGGCCATGTCGAGGAAGGACCGCATGTCGGCGAGGTACAGGGAGGTGTGGAACAGGGCGGCACCGTGCATGACGAACTGGGAGAGCGCGCCCAGCGTGGTCTGCACGGCCACGACCGCGGTCGCCGCGACCGGCAGGGCGACCCGTCCGGTGGCCGCCAGCCAGGCGAGGGCCGCCCAGGCGGCGAGCAGGAACACCCCGCCCAGGGCGCTCGTCGCCAGGGTGATGCGCAGCATGCGGGGCGCGGCGGCGAGCACCCGTGCGTCGATACGGTCCGACAGGGCCCGGTACCAGTGGATCAGGTAGCCCGTCATGCCGTTGGCCCGGACCTCGTCCCCGTGCCGGGAGTAGGTGGCCCACCAGCGCATCATGCCGCGTACGTTGCGGTCACCGACGTTCAGGAAGTGGGTCTCGTAGTCGACGCGTGCGGTCAGCACGGCGCCCGCGCCCGCCGGCAGCACGGCCAGCAGGAGCAGCGGCAGCATCAAAGGGTGCAGCACGGTGATGACACCGCCCGCCGCGGTCATGCGGATCAGCGCGGCCATGAACCGCTGCGCGTCCTGGACCATCAGCCGGGTCCGGGTGACGCCGACCTCGGCCGCCTCCTGCCGGTCGGCGAACCCGTCCTCGCCGTAGGCGGACGCCTCGACCCGGCACACGGCGGCGACCAGGGCGATGTCCGCCTCGGTCGTCAGCAGCGGGGTGATCCGCCCGTCCGCGTAGGAGGACAGAGCGCCGCTGATCCGGCCGACGCCCGCGGCGGACGTGACGACGATCAGCGCGGGCAGGGCGCCGTGCAGGCGTTCGGGCACCGTGCCGGTGCCGAGGATGTGCGTCATCGCCCGCGCGGTGAACGCCAGCACGAGCGCGGCGGTGACACCGCCGAGGCCCTGGCAGACCAGGAGGAGGACGACACCGGGCCTGTCCACGGCCCAGGCCATGCGCGCGGTGCGTCCGAGCACCCCGGGAAGGCGCCGGCACAAGGCGCCGAAACTGGCGTCCGCCAGGGGGTTCTTCCCGTGCCGGCCCTCGAAGGTGATGGTGGCCGGCGGTGGAGGCGGCGGTGTCTGGGCGCTCGGTGCGCCGGCGTCGGTCGCGGTCATCCGGGTTCCTCCTCGTGGGTCGGCGCCGCGCCCGCGTGGCTCGGCGGTGCCCGGCTCAACGAGGAGGAACGGGAATCGAACGCGCTCGGTCTCGGACGCCGTGGACCCCTTGGAGGACAAGGGCCCGGCCGCGCGGCCACCGTGCTCAGGCCGCTGCCGCGGTGCCCCGGGTGGCCGAAACGCCGGTCTTCACCCTCCTGACGCCCCGGCCGGGGTCCCGTCCGCGGACCTGCACCGGGCGTACGCCACAGACGTACGCCCCCGCCGTACGCCCGATCGGTCACCGCGGCCGGCGGGCGGTGGCCGGCCCGGAGACGGTGACCCGACCGGGGAGGAGACCGTCATCAGCGAGGCAGGAGACCGCCATCGGCCGGGTCCGCACGGCTCGGACGGCGTGCGCCCGGCGCGCATCGCAGCCAGGTCCAGCGACTCCCGCCCGGTCGAGGCCGCAGCGGTCCGTGCCCGCACGCGCGTCCGGAGCGTCACCGCCCGGGAACACCCCCGGCCCAGGGCTCCCGGTGATGCCGCGCCCGCGCCATGTCCACCCGCGTCCCGCGCATCGGTGTGCCTTCAGCGATGAGCAGTTCCCGCGCCCGGCCGCCGTGACAGGTGGCCGGGGTCCCGTCGGCGTGCACGACACGCCACCACGGGACGCCTTCGTCGAGCAGGCCCATGACCCGCCCCACCTGCCGCGGTCCCGCCCCGATCCACCGGCCGACGGCACCGTAGGAGGCGACGGACCCGGCCGGGATGGTGAGGACCGCTTCCCGGACGTCCTCGACGAGACTCATCGCGCCCTCACCGCAGGGCCGGGCGGATCCGGCGGATCTTGTGGGCCCGCCGGGTCCGGCGGGTAGGTCAGGCGCCCGTCGCGCACGCGCGCGTTCGGGTTCAGCACCGCGGGCTTCGCCGTGGTGGCCGACATGATGTGCACCACCTCCGCGCCCGCGACGATCAGAGCGTCCGTGATGAGCCTGCGGTGGCAGCGCCAGGGCACCGCCTCGCTGCACATGATCGCCGGGCTTCCGTGCTCGGCCAGCTCGAGCAGTTCCTCCAGCCCTTCCGTGAACGCGTCGGTCGCCATGTAGTCGGCGTAGTCGCGGAAGGCCTTGACCCGCCACGCCCCGTTCGCGCTCGGCACCCCCTTGGGCGTGTGCCGCCGGCCGCCCAGCCGGGGGATCCACCGGTAGCCGATGTCGGGAGGCAGGGACTCGACGATCGCCGGCTGGTTCCACTGCGGGTACTTCCTGGACGACGGGAACGAGCGGACGTCGGCCAGACAGGTGATCCCGTTGCCGCGCAGCATCTCCAGCACTTCGTCGAAATCACGCGTGGAGTGCCCCACCGTGCAGATGCGGTTCGTCATCCCTCGTCCCGCCGCCTCGCCCGCGAACACCCCGTCGCCGTACCCCGTCGCCGTCCTACAGTTTCGTCAGCGCGCCGCCTTTGTGCAGCGCGATGTGACCGGTCCTGTCGCTCTTGATCTCGTACTGCGGGTCGCTCTCGGAGCAGCGGTGCACATGCCCTTTCCAGTCCACGTCCCGCGTGTGTTTCCTGATGATGACGCCCTGGACGTGTCCGGCCTCGGAATTCCAGCGGACATGGTCTCCGACGGCGAACTGCTGCGTGTGGGACATGCCGGGCGGGTTCCCGCGCGCCGTCCCTTCATGCTCCGCAAGGGGCCGCGGCGACGGCCGCCCGCGTGTCGCCGCCGGCCCGCTCCAGGCGCCGGGCGGCCTCTTCGGCGGTGCAGTGGGCGAGGAGCATGACGATGGCGGTCTTGGCGTGGCCGCCGGCCCGGCGCAGGGTCTCCGCCGCCGTGTCCGGGCCGGCTCCGGTGGCCTGCTCGACCATGCGGCGGGCGCGGTCCACGAGCTTGTCGTTGCTGGCCCGCACGTCGACCATGAGATTGCCGTAGACCTTGCCGAGGCGCACCATCGAGGCGGTCGAGAGCATGTTGCAGACCATCTTCTCGGCGGTGCCGCCCTTGAGCCGGGTCGATCCGGTGACCACCTCGGGCCCGGTGGGCACCTCGATGGGGATGTCGGCGTAGCGGCTGACGGCCGCGTTCGCGTTGCAGGCGACCGACACGGTCACGGCGCCCTTGGCGGCGGCGTGCTTGAGGCCGCCGATGACGTAGGGGGTACGGCCGCTGGCGGCGAGTCCGACGACCGTGTCCCGGTCGTCCACGCCGATCTCGTCCAGGTCGGTGACGGCTCGGGCCGGGTCGTCCTCGGCGCCCTCGACCGCGACCGCGAAGGCGCCCGGGCCGCCGGAGAGCACGCCCACGACCTGGCCGGGGGAGGTGCCGAAGGTCGGAGGGCACTCGACCGCGTCGAGGAGGCCGATGCGACCGCTCGTGCCGGCGCCCAGGTAGATCAGACGCCCGCCCCGGCGCAGCGACTCGGTGACCGCCTCGACGGCCGCCGCGATCTCCTCGAGAGCGCCCCGAACGGCCAGGGCGACGCTCTGGTCCTCGGCGTTCATCACGGAGAGCAGGTCCAGGACCGGCATGCGGTCCAGTTCGGTGGTCCGCTCGTTGCGGGTCTCGGTACCGAGTGTGCTGAGGTCCACGGCGCGGTCGTCCTTTCGGGGCGGGCGGGGGCTGGGCGTGGTGAGGGCCGGCGGTGATGGGGGCGGGGGGTGAACGGAGCGGTCCGGTCAGTCGCCGGTGGTGCGGGCGGGGGTGAACGGAGCGGTGCGGGTCAGTCGCCGGTGGGGGAGCGGCGCTGCGACGGGGAGCGTCTGCGGTGCTGGACGGCTCCGTAGGTCTTCTCCAGCGCCGCCGTCGTGGCGTCGTAGGACCGCTGGGCGACCCCGACGAACAGGCAGTCGATGACGGCGAGCTGGGCGATGCGGCTGACGGTCGCGCCGGAGCGGAAGGGGGTCTCGCGGGCGCAGGTCGTCAGCACGAGGTCCGCGCCCCTGGCCAGCGTGGAACGCGGCACGTTGGTCAGGGCGATCGTGGTGGCACCGTGTGCGGCCGCGGCCAGCAGCGGTTCGACGGTGTCCTCGGTCTCCCCGGAGTGGGAGATGGCCAGGGCGACGTCACCGGGGCCGAGGAGGGCGGTGGCGGTGAGGGCCGCGTGCCGGTCCGTCCACACGAACGCCGTACGGCCGATGCGGTGCAGTTTCTGGTGCAGGTCCTGGCCGACGAACGCGCTCGCGCCGACACCGAAGATGTCGATCCGCCGGGCCCCGGCGACCGCGTCCACCGCCCGCCCCAGCACCTCGGTGTCCAGCGCGGCCCCCGAGTCCTGCAGCGCGTGCACCTCGTTGTAGATGATCTTGCCGACGATCTCGTCCAGCGTGTCGGTGGCGCTGATGTCGGTGACCGGGACCGGGCGCTCCCCGCCGAGGGCGTCCTCCCGGGCGGCCGCCGCGGCCAGCGCCAGGCGCAGCTGCGGGTAGTTGGCGATCCCGATGGTCCGGCAGAAGCGCATCACCGTGGCCACCGAGGTGTCCGCCCGCCCGGCGAGCGCGCTGATCGACAGCTCCGACGCCTGCGCCGGATCGGCCAGGACGGCCTCGGCCACCCGTCGCTCGGAGGGGGCCAGGGCGGGCAGTGCCGCCCGGATGACCGCCAGTGTTCCGGCCGCGGCGGTGTCCGGCGCCGGCGGGGCGGGACGGGATGGTTCCTGCTGGGGCATGGGCGCCGTTCCCTCCTGGGTGGGTGAGCGACACGGTAATCACACCGCCGGGCGACGTCAAAAAGTTACGGACCAACTTTCGAGAGGTTACTTATTGACATGCGGAGGCCGGGGTTCTGATACTCACTGGACCGCGATCCGCGCCCGTCACCGCGGCGGCCGTCCCCGGCCGTGCCGTGACCGCCCGACGCGACGGATCCCCGGAGCACACGAAGGCGTGTTGTATGACATCAGCAGTGGCGGTGGACCTCGGCAAGACCGGCTGCCGTGCCGTGCTGTGGGACGACGGCGTTCCCGCCCACCCGCTCGGCCGGGTCCACGAGGTGCCCGGCGCCCCCGGCCTGGCCACCGCCGACGGGGTCGCGGCGGCGCGCGCCGCCGTGCGTGCCGCCGTCCTCCCGCTCCTGGAACGGGTGCCCGCGTTCCGTCCCGACGCCCTCTGCGTGGGTGCCGCGGGCGCCGCCAGCGCCCCGGAGGCCGCCCGGGACCTGGCCCTGCGGCTCCTGGAGGACCTGCCGGCGCAGGAGGTGGCCGTCACCAGCGACGCCGTGACCGCGCACGCCGGCGCCCTCGGCACCCGACCCGGTGTCGTGCTCGCGCTCGGCACCGGCTCCGTCGCGATCGGCATCGGGGACGACGGAACGTACGCCCGCGTGGACGGCTGGGGCCCCTGGCTCGGCGACGAGGGCAGCGGAGCGTGGATCGGCGCCGCCGGACTGCGGGCCGCGCTGCGCGCCCACGACGGACGCGGCCCGGCGACCGCGCTGCTGGCCGCCGCCGCGGAACGCTTCGGCGACCCCGAGCGGCTGCCCGCGGCCCTGGACCGGGACGGCAACCCCGCCCGTACCGCCGCCTCCTTCGCACCGGACGTGGCACGCGTGGCCGCCGCCGGCGACGACCGCGCCGCGGCCGTCCTGCGCGAGGCCGCCGCGGCACTCGGCGAGGCCGTCCTCGCCGCCGCCCGCCGCATCGGCGGCGCCGCCGCCCCGTCCGCCGCCCCGACCGGCCCGCCGGCCGGCAGGCCCCCGCTCGCCCCGCCCGCGCCTGCGTCCGGCACCGGAGCCGCCCCCCTGCCCGTCGCCCTGACCGGCGGACTCGCCGGGCTCGGAGAACCGCTGCTCGGCCCGCTGAGGGCCTGCCTCGCCGGCTCCCCGCTCGCCCTCGACGTGCGGCCCGCGCTCGGCGACCCGCTGGACGGCGCCCGCCTGCTGGCCCTGGACGCCTCGGCACCCCACGAACCCCACGTCGCCCGCGTACGGCGGTCGGCGTCCTTCACCACCGTCCCCACCCCGCCGGTGACCCCGCCGGTCGTCGCTTAGGAGCTGATCGTGCGCCAACTCGACCTCGTGGTGGTCGTCGTCTACCTGGTGGCGATCGCCGTGATCGGCCTCAGGCTGGCGGGCCGGCAGAAGACCGCGAAGGACTACTTCGTCGGTGAGGGCCACATGCCGTGGTGGACCGTCGCGTTCTCCGTGGTGGCCACCGAGACCAGCGTGCTCACCGTCATCAGCGTCCCCGGCGGGGCGTACGGCGGGCAGGGCTTCGGCAACGTCGAACTCGCCCTCGGCTACGTGATCGGCCGCGTCGTCGTGGCCGCCGTGCTGATCCCGCTGTACAAGCGCGGCGGATTCGTCAGCGCCTACCAGTACCTGGGAAGCCGGTTCGGGCTGAAACTGCAGGGGCTCGCCTCGGTGACCTTCGTCTTCACCCGGCTGCTCGCCGAGGGCGTACGGCTGTTCGCCTCGGCCATCCCGATCAAGCTGCTGCTCGACGAGTTCGGCGTGCACGCGAGCTACCGGGTCATCATCATCGCCGTCACCGTGATCACCGTCGTCTACACCTACCTCGGCGGCATCAAGGCCGTCATCTGGACCGACACCATCCAGATGGCGCTGTACGTGGGCGGCGCGGTCCTCGCGATCGCCGTCCTGTCCGCCCACGTCGGCGGTGCCGGCTTCGCGGACGCCCTGCACGCCGGCCGGTTCAGGCTCTTCGACACCGACTTCGCCCCGGCGCACATCCTCACCAGCTCCTTCGCCCTGCCCACCGCCATCATCGGCGGCGCCATCTTCGCCATGGCCAGCCACGGCTCCGACCAGCTGATGGTCCAGCGCATCCTGGCCACCCGGACCCTGCGCGACGGACAGAAGGCCATGATCGCCTCGGGTGTCTTCGTCACCCTCCAGTTCGCGGCCTTCTCCCTCGTCGGCGCGCTGCTGTGGTCGTACAACCAGGGCAAGGACTTCAAGGCACTGGGCCTGAGCAGCTCCGACAACCTCTACCCCGAGTTCATCCTGCACGGGCTGCCCGTGGTCATCTCCGGCCTGCTCGTGGCGGGCATCCTCGGCGCCGCGATGGGATCGCTGTCCTCCGCGCTGAACTCCATGTCGAACTCGACGGTCGCCGACATCATCCACAGCTTCTTCCGCGGCACACCCTCCGAGGAGTTCCTGCTCCGGCTGGCCCGGGTGATGACCCTGGTGTGGGCGGTGCTGATGGCCGTCTTCGCCTGTGCCTTCAGCACCAGCACCGGCAACGTCTACCTCACCGGCCTCACCATCGCGGGCTACACCTACGGCGCGCTGCTCGGCGCGTTCCTGCTCGGACGGATCGTCCGGCGGGCCGGTGAGGCCGACGCCGTCGTGGCGTTCCTGGTGACGGTCGGCGTGATGACGTACATCGTGCGCGAGGTGAAGATCGACGTCACCGTGGCCGGCGTCACCGTGCCCACCGGGATCGCCGCCCAGTGGCTGGTGCCCATCGGCGTCCTGGTCACCCTGGCCGTCGGCGGCCTGACGAGCCTGCTGCACCGTGCCCCGGCGGCGGACACCGGCGCCGGCGAGCCGGGCGCCGGCCCCGAACGCGTCACCGCCGCGGCGGGCCGGGAATGACGGCGCGCGCCCCGCGCCCGGCCCGCGCCGCCCCGGCCGCCGCCTCGGCCACCTCGGCTGTCCTGATCCCCTCGGTGACCTCGGCCGCCCCGACGGCTCCGGTCGCCTGGGCCGCGCCGGTCACCTCGGTCGCCTCGGCCGCCCCGACGGCCCGGGTCACCAGGACCGCCCCGGCCACCCCGCCTGCCCCGGTCGCCCCGGCGGCCCCCGGACCCCCGCGCACCCCCGCCCGTCCGCCGGGCGCCGCCCGCCCCGAACCGCACCACGACCTCCTGGGAGAGACCATGCCGCAGCACACCCCGCCCCCGGGGCGCACCGTGCACCGGGAGGCGCCGTGCGTGTGATCGGCCTGATGTCGGGCACCTCCTACGACGCCATCGAAGCCGCCGCCGCCGACCTCACCCTGGACGGCGACACCCTGCTCCTGCGGCCCCTGGGACACCTCTCCGTCCCCTACCCGGCGGACGTACGGGACCGGATCGGCGCCACCCTGCCGCCGGCCGCGACGACGACCCAGGCGATCTGCGCCCTGGACACCGGCGTCGGCCAGGCCTTCGCCGAAGCCGCCGGGCGGGCCCTGCGCGAGCTGTGCGAGGGCGCCGCCGACCTCGTCGTCTCGCACGGCCAGACCATGCACCACTGGGTCGAGGACGGCACCGTCCGGGGCACCCTCCAGCTCGGCCGGCCGGCCTGGATCGCCGAGGCCACCGGCCTCCCCGTCGTCTCGGACCTGCGCAGCAGGGACGTGGCCGCGGGCGGGCAGGGCGCCCCGCTGGTCGGCATGACCGACACGCTGCTGCTGCGCGCCCTGCCCGGCACACCCGCCGCGCTCAACCTGGGCGGCATCGCCAACGTCACCGTCCTCGCGCCCGGTGCCGAACCGCTGGCCTTCGACACCGGCCCGGCCAACGCCCTGCTGGACGCCGCCGTACGCCACGTCACCCACGGAGCCGCCGCCTACGACGAGGACGGACGCCGGGCCGCCGCCGGCCGTACCAGCCCCGCACTGCTCCGCGTCCTCCTCGACGACCCCTACTACCGCAGGCCCGCACCGAAGACGACCGGCAAGGAACACTTCCACCTGCCCTACCTCCAGCGCGCACTGGAGGCGGTGCCCACCCCGCGCACCGACGACGTCCTGGCCACCCTGACCCGGCTGACCGCCGTCACCGTCGCCGACGCCTGCCGCGCCCACGGGGTCACCGAACTCGTCGTCTCCGGCGGCGGCCTGCGCAACCCGGTGCTGATGCGCATGATCGCCGAGGAACTGCCCGGCGTGCGGCTGCGCCCCAGTGACGAGCTGGGCGTGCCCGCCGACGCCAAGGAGGCCCTCGCCTTCGCCGTCCTCGGCTACCTCACCGTCAACGGCCTGCCCGGCACCCTCCCGTCGGCCACCGGCGCCCGCCGGGCCACGCTGCTCGGCAGCATCACGCCCGGCCACGGGCCCCTGCGTCTGCCCCCGCCGGCGGCCCGCCCACCGCACCGGCTGCGCATCACCGGCCCGGTCCCCGCCACCGGCCGGCCGCGCACCGGCTGACCCGGCGCACCCGCCGGCGCCATCCCCCGCCCGCCTCCTTCCCCCGAGGACCCATGAGCACCTCCGCCGCCCCACCCCCCGCCGTCCCGCCCCGCCGCGCCGCAGCCGAAGGACCCGAAGGACCCGACGGAACCGCAGGGCTGACCGGAGCCGGAGGACCCACCGGAACCGAAGGGCTGGCCGCGCTGCTGGCCCGGTGCGTCGGCGACCCGGCCAGGGTGACGACCGAGGTGCCCCGCCGCGTCGCGGCCGCCCACGACGCCTCGCCCTACCTGTTCACACCGCAGGCCGTCGTGCGCGCCGCCACCGCGGCCGAGGTGGGCGCGCTGATGGCGGGCGCCCGCGCGGCGGGAGTGCCCCTGACGCTCCGCTCGGGCGGCACCAGCCTCGCGGGGCAGGCGGGCGGCGAGGGCATCCTCGTGGACGTACGCAGCCACTGGCGCGGGGCCGAGGTCCTCGACGACGGCCTGCGCATCCGGCTGCAACCGGGACTGACGGTCCGTCAGGCCAACGCGCGGCTCGCCCGGTACGGACGCCGGCTCGGCCCCGACCCGGCCAGCGAGTCCGCCTGCACCATCGGCGGCCTGGTCGCCAACAACTCCAGCGGCATGAACTGCGGCACCCGCGACAACGCCTACCGCACCATGGAGTCCCTCCAGTTCGTGCTGCCCTCGGGCACCGTCGTCGACACCGCCGCCCCCGACGCGGACGAGGCGCTGCGCGCCCGCGAGCCCGAACTGCACGCCGGGCTGCTGCGGTTGCGCGACCGCGTACGGGGCTCGGCCGCCTCCCGCGCCACCGTGGAGCGGCTGTTCTCGATGAAGAACACCATGGGCTACGGCCTCAACGCGTTCCTGGACCACACCGAGCCGGCCGACGTGCTCGCCCACCTGATGATCGGCAGCGAGGGAACCCTCGGCTTCGTGGGCGAGGCGGTCTTCCGCACCGTCCCCCTGCTGCCGCACACCGCCACCGGACTGCTGGTGCTGCCCGGCCTCGCCGAGGCCACCGACGCGCTGCCCGCGCTGCTGGCCGCGGGGGCGCGCACCGCCGAACTCCTGGACGCGGCGTCCCTGCGCGTGGCGCAGCACGCCCCGGACACCGTCGACGCGCTGCGCGGCCTGCGCGTCGAGCGGCACGCCGCCCTGCTGGTCGAGTTCGCCGAGGACAGCGCCGAACTGCTCGAGGAGCGGATGACGGCCGTGCGGCCGGTCCTGGACCGCCTGCCCGCCGTCGGCGGCACCCGGCTCGTGCGCGACCCGCGCGTGCGAGCCCGGCTCTGGCACCTGCGCAAGGGCCTGTACACCGCGGTCGCCGGGGCCCGCCGTCCGGGCACGACCGCGCTGCTGGAGGACATCGCGGTTCCCATGGAGCGGCTGACGGCCACCTGCGACGGCCTGACCGGCCTCTTCGACCGGTACGGCTACCAGGACGCGGTGGTCTTCGGGCACGCCCGTGACGGCAACCTGCACTTCATGCTCACCCAGGACTTCGACTCCGCCCGGGAGGTCGAGCGCTACGCCCGGTTCACCGACGCCATGGTCGATCTCGTCCTGGACGCCGGCGGCACGCTCAAGGCCGAGCACGGCACGGGCCGCGCCATGGCCCCCTTCGTCCGCCGCCAGTACGGCGACGAGCTGTACGAGGTCATGCGGGAGCTGAAGCGGCTGTGCGACCCGCACGGCGTGCTCAGCCCGGGCGTGCTCCTGGAGGACGACCCGACAGCCCATCTGCGCAACTTCAAGAGCGTCCCGGAGGTCGACCCGGCCGTCGACGCCTGCGTGGAATGCGGCTACTGCGAGCCGGTCTGCCCCACCGCGGACGCGACCACGACACCACGTCAGCGCATCGCCCTGCGGCGCGAGATCGCGCTGGCCACCGCCGCCGGCGACGACGAACGGCGCCGGGCCCTGCAAGCCGACTACGCGTACGCGGCCGTCGACAGCTGCGCGGCCGACAGCCTCTGCGTCACCGCCTGTCCGGTCACCATCGACACCGGCGCGGTCATGAAGAGGCTGCGCGCCGAGCGCCACGGCGCCGCCGCGCAGCGGGCCGGTGCGGCCGTGGCCCGCCACTGGGCAGGTGCCGTCAAGGGCGTGCGGGCCGCGCTGAACACCGCCCACGCCGTGCCCGGCCCCGTCGTGCGCGCCGTCACCGGCGCGGCCCGCGGGCTCGGCGCGTCGGACCTGGTGCCCGCCTGGGCCGACGACATCCCGCGCGGCGGCCCGGCCCGCCCCGGTCCCCGGCGTCCCGCCGGTGCGCGGGCGGTGTTCTTCGCCGCGTGCATCGGCAGCGTCTTCGCTCCCCAGCCGGCGCCGCAGGAGGCGTCCCCGGGGACTCCCGGAGGGGCGTTCGAGGGGGCGGGCGGTTCGGCGGCGGCCTTCCTGCGGCTGTGCGAGCGCGCGGGCGTCCCCGTCACCGTGCCCGACCTGTCCGGCCTGTGCTGCGGCACCCCCTGGCAGTCCAAGGGGTACACGGCCGGACACCGCACCATGGCCGCCCGCACCCTCGACACGCTCTGGGAGGCGACCGGCCACGGCAGGCTGCCCGTGGTCTGCGACGCGTCCTCGTGCACGCACGGACTCGGACAACTCGCCGGCGCCCTGCCGGAGCCGGAACGGTCCCGCCTCGCGGCCCTGGACTTCGTCGACAGCGTCGTCTTCACCGCCGAGCACCTGCTCCCCGCGCTGCCCGAGCCCCGCCGCCTGCGCAGCCTCGCCCTGCACCCCACCTGCTCCACCGCGCACCTCGGCGCCGACGACGCCCTGCGCACCGTGGCCGCGGCCGTGAGCGAGGAGGTCACCGTTCCCGACAGCTGGGGCTGCTGCGCGTTCGCCGGCGACCGCGGTCTGCTCCATCCGGAGATCACCGCCGCGGCCACCGCCGCCCAGGCCGCCGAGATCACCTCGCGCGCCCACGACGCGTACGCCTCCTGCAACCGCACCTGCGAGATGGGCATGGCCCGGGCCACCGGCCGCCCCTACCGGCACGTCCTGGAACTCCTGGACGCGGCCACGGACTGAGAACTGCGGACGAAAGGGGCGCCCGGCTCCCCTTTCGCCCGCAGCTCCGCCCGCAGCTCCGCCCGCAGCTCCGCCTGCGGCGGACCTCGGGCCGCTCCGGCGGCCTCACGCACCGCCGGGCCGCAGACCGGCCGCGCGCCGAACGACGGGACCGCGAAGAAGGCCGGTGCACCGGCCACTTCGGGCCGCACGGGTGTCACACGCGGGTCCGGGGGCATCGGGGACCCATGGACACAGGGGCAATGGCTTTGCGGGGACGGGGGCAGGCCCGCCGTGCGGCCGACAGCACGGCGATGGCTGTCGCGGCCCGGGCGGGCTTCGCGGCCCGTGGACTGATCTATGTGCTCGTGGGCGTGATCGCGCTGCAGATCGCGTTCCACGGCGACGGCGACGGCCGGCAGGCCGATCGCGGCGGCGCGCTGGGCGAGCTGGCCGGCAAGCCCCTGGGCTCGGTGATGCTGTGGGCCGTGGGCGTCGCGCTGGCGGGCATGGCGCTGTGGCGGCTGTCGGAGGCCGTGGTCGGCGGAGCGGGCCCGGACGGCGCGAAACCCGCCAAGCGGGCGGCGGCAGCGGCGCGTTTCGTCTTCTACGCCTTCGTGTCCTTCTCCGTGCTCTCCTACGCGGCCGGTGACAAGGGCAGCGGCAGCGGATCGTCCGACCGGCGCACCGACGACGTCACCGCCACGGTGCTGGGCTGGCCGACCGGCCAGTGGATCGTCGGGGCGGCGGGCGCCGCCGTGGTGGCCGCCGGGTTGTGGATCGCGGTGCAGGCCGTCCGGAAGAAGTTCCGCGAACGGTTGCGCACCGAGGCCATGTCGCCTCGGGCCCGGAAGGTCACCGACGTCCTCGGGGTGGCGGGCGGCACGGCCCGCGGCGTCGTGTTCGCCGTCGCCGGGGTGTTCGCCGTCGTGGCCGCCGTCCGGCACCAGCCCGGCAGGGCCAGGGGGATGGACGACACGTTGCGCTCGTTCCGGGATCTGCCGGCCGGTCCCTGGCTGCTCGCCCTGATCGCTCTGGGGCTGGCCGCGTTCGGCGCCTTCTCGTGGTGCAGCGCGCGCTGGCGCCGACTGTGAGGACACGTCGGGAAGCACCGGCCGGGCGCTGGGGAACCGCGCCCGGGGTAGGAGCCGGGAGCAGGCACACGCAGGCACGGCATGGATCGACCGAGGAGGAACTCGTGAGCGGAGCGTCCGTACGCGCGGTGGGCTGGGCACGGTCGCTGCCCGTCTCGAGCGGGGTCAGGACGGCCCGGGAGTGGGCCCGCGGCCACCTGGAGGACCTGGGCTGGACCACCAGTCTGCCCGAGACGGCGGACGACGTCCTGCTCACCGTCTCGGAGCTGGTGACCAACGCCCACGTCCACGCACGCAGCAGTGCCCAGCTCGTCATGACCTGGGACCAGCGGTGCCTGCACGTGAGCGTCCACGACTCCTCCCCGCACCTGCCCACGCCCCGCCCGCCCAGCGCCGGACGCACCGGTGGACGCGGCCTGTTCCTGGTCGACGCGCTGGCCGACACCTGGCAGGCCCACCCGTGCCCCGACGGCAAGATGGTCACCGCCTGCTTCCGGCCGCCGGCGCCGGACCCGTCCGACGCCGGTCGTCCCGGCGAGGCGTGAGGCGACGCCAGGTCGCTCGCACAGCAGCACGGCCGGCCGTGGCCGCCGTCGTCTCGGACAGGCGTGGAGGACCGGTCCCGGCCGCCGCGCAGGAGGAAGGCAGAGCCGCATGACCCAGCCCGTGAGCCGCATACCCAGCGTGCGCCGCGACCGGCGATTCGATCTGCGCACGACCGCCCTGTTCTTCCTGCTGCTCGCGATCCTGCTGTGCGTCTTCGCCTTTCTCGTACGGCTCCTGCTGGGCGTGGTCGAGCGCCGCCCGCTGTGGGCCGGTGAACTGGCCCTGGCCGGCATGGTGGCCGTGGTGCTCTTCCGTTCCCGGTGGCGCCGCTTCTCCGCCGCGAGATACGCGCGCCGGGCCGCAAGGGCGCTGGAGGAGGCGGCCGAGCGGGCGTCCGACAGCCTCGGCGAGACGGCGGTGGAGGAAACCGCCCCGCCGGCCGTGGGGGGCAGCGCACCGGCCGCACCGGACGTCGTCGTCGAGCCGGCCCAGGCCGTCCGCGGCGGGACGCGGGGCATCGCGGAAGCGGCCCCGACGCGGGCGGTCACCTTCGCGCCGTATCTGGACGAGGAGGCGCGGACGGTTCCCCTCGACCAGGTGGCGGTGCACGCCGCGCTCGACCCCGACGGCTTCGAGCGGGCCGTGGCCGACCTGTGCGCCCGTGATGCCTGCCGGGAGGCCGAAGTGGTAGGCGGAGCAGGTGACTTGGGGGCGGACGTCACCGCGGTCGCACCGGACGGACGGCGCGTGGTGATCCAGTGCAAGCACTACGAGGAGGCGAACAAGGTCGGATCGCAGGACCTGCAGCGGTTCGGGGGGACCTGCTTCACCATCCACGAGGCCGACGTCGCGGCGGTGGTGACGACCAGCGACTTCACCGCGCCCGCGCTGGAGTACGCACGCCAGTGCGGCATCATCTGCGTCAACGGCCGCGACCTGCGGGCGTGGTGCGACGGCACCGGACCGGCGCCCTGGGAGTGGACGGGCGTCGAGCTCCCGGACGGGCGGTAGACCGGGCGGGTGGCGGCGCGGCCTTCGGGCCCGGTCTCCTGGAAGCGCGACGCGGGGTCCCGGCGCCGATGTCCCGGAAGCCTTCCGCGCTCTCCGGGCCGGTGTGCCGACGCGTGAGCCCGGCTCCCCGGCCGCTGCCGTCTTCCCGGCACGCCGTGGACGCTCCTACCGACCTGTCCGCCCCGAGCGGGAGGGGCGGAGGCGCCCTGCGGACGAGCGTGGTCCGCGTGCGCTCATCCCCTTGGCGGCGGCCTGGGTGATGTTGCGGGCCATGCCGCCGAAGACGAGGGCGTGGAAGGGCGAGACGGACCACCAGTAGGCGTGGCCCAGCAGGCCGCGCGGGTGGAACAGGGCGCGCTGGCGGTAGCGGGTGCGGCCCTCCTCGTCCGTCTCCGCGCGCATCTCCAGCCAGGCCAGGCCGGGCAGCCGCATCTCGGCGCGCAGCCGCAGGAGGTGGCCGGGCTCGATCTCCTCGACCCGCCAGAAGTCCAGTGAGTCACCGACGCGCAGCCGCTCGGCGTCACGCCGCCCGCGGCGCAGGCCGACACCGCCGACGAAGCGGTCCAGCCAGCCGCGGACGGCCCAGGCCAGCGGGAAGGAGTACCAGCCGTTGTCGCCGCCGATGCCCTCGATCACCTTCCACAGGGACTCCCGGGACGCGTTCACCGGCATCTCGCGTTCGTCCTCGTAGAGGCTGCCACCGGCCCAGTCCGGGTCGGTGGGCAGCGGATCGCTGGGCGCCCCGGGCAGCGCGGCCGACGACCACCGGGTGGCGACCTGCGCCTCGCGCACCTTGCGCAGCGCCAGGGCGAGCGCCTCGTCGAAGGGCAGCGGCCGGCCCGGCAGGTCGGGGACGTAGCGGGAGATGTCGTGCTCGGCGCAGACCACTTCGTGGCGCAGCGACTCGGTCAGCGGCCGGGCGATCGAGGCGGGCACCGGCGTGACGAGGCCGACCCAGTGGCTGGACAGCCCCGGCGTGAGCACCGGCACCGGCAGGATCAGCCGGTGCGGCAGCCCCGCGACAGCCGCGTAGCGGCGCATCATGTCACGGTAGGTGAGGACGTCCGGACCGCCGATGTCGAAGGCCCGGTCGACGTCCTGCGGCATGGCCGCCGAGCCGACGAGGTAGCGCAGCACGTCGCGGATCCCGATGGGCTGGATGCGGGTGCGCACCCAGCTGGGGGTCACCATCACCGGCAGCCGCTCGGTGAGGTAGCGCAGCATCTCGAACGACGCCGAGCCCGAGCCGATGACGACGGCCGCCCGCAGCACCGTGGCCGGGACGGGGCCCTCCAGGAAGATCCGCCCCACCTCGGCGCGGGACCTCAGATGCGGGGACAGGGCGTGCTCCGGGACGCCCTGCGGGGTGAGCCCTCCGAGGTACACGATCCGCCGCACGCCGGCGACCCGTGCCTGCTCGGCGAAGGTCCGGGCCGCGCGGCGGTCCGTGTCCTCGAACCGGGACCCGGTACCGAGCGCGTGCACCAGGTAGTACGCGACGTCGATCCCGCGCATGGCCGAGGCCAGGGAGGCCGCATCCGTGACGTCGCCCCGGACCGTCTCGGCGTCCGGCGCCCAGGGGTGGTCGCGCAGCTTGCCGGGGGAGCGGGCCAGGCACCGGACCCGGTGGCCCGCCTCCAGCAGTTCCGGCACCAGCCGTCCGCCCACGTACCCGGACGCCCCGGTGACCAGGCAGTGCAGGCGTTCACCACTTCGCTCCGAGTCCGTGCCCACGCGTGCCTCTCCCACCGATCGGTCCGACGGCATGCCGCCCGTTGGGTACGATCATCGGCCCCACGGCGCGTGCGCGCCTCCCGCGAGCAGCCGGTGCGCCGGTCCCCGCCGCCCGTTCCCGTCCCCACCGGCCGGTGCCGCGGCTCTCACCGCCCGGGCTTCACCGCCCGGCGGTGCCCTCTCGCCCGGCCTCTCGCGCCGCGGCGGTGACCTCGCGCATGGCCAGCAGAAAGCGGCGTACCACCGCCAGGTCGGCCGCGTCGAAGGAGTCCATCGAGGCGATCATCTCCCTGATCAGCGGCCCGAAGAACGACCAGCCCAGGGCGACGGCCTTGTCGGTGACCGCGAGCAGGACCCGCCGGCGGTCGCGGGTGTCGCGTTCGCGGCGGACCAGGCCCAGCCGTTCGAGCCGGTCGATGAGCGCGGTGGTCGATGCCGAGTTGATCCCCAGCTGCGTGCCCAGCCGCCCGGCGGTGGCGGTGACGCCCTCGCGGTCCGCGTCCAGCAGGTGGATGAGCGCGCGCACGTCCGTGGGGTGCAGCCCGTTGTCCGCGGCGAACTCCGCCGCGGACAGGTTCAGTTCCACGGTCACGGCGCGCAGCAGGTGCACCAGCTGCAGGCCGGGCTCGTCGTGGTCCACCGTCTCCTCCGATCGGACTCCGGACATCTCGGTGATCGAGAACTTCAATGTCCGAGAACTTCAATATCTCGGTGGTCGAGATTATCGTAGGTCGAGCAATCACCGGGCGAGGCGTCGGGGGCGGGGACCGTGGGCGAGAGGACGGAGCCGAAGGTGACGGATTCAAGGGGGACGGAGCCGAGGGTGACGGGGGTGCCGGACTTCTCCGAGGCGTACGACGCCGTCCTGCGGCGGTGGCCCGTGGAGGTCCTCAGCAGGCAGGTCACGTCGGCTTACGGGAGCACCCAGGTCCACGTCTGCGGGCCGGAGGACGGCACCCCCCTCGTGCTGCTGCCCGGGGGCGGAGCGACCTCCGTTGCGTGGTTCGCGGCCGTCGGCCACCTGGCTCGCACCCACCGGGTCCACGCCCTCGACCTGATGGGCGACATCGGCCGCAGCGTGCACGACGGGACACCCCTGCGCGGCGCCGCCGACCTGACCGCATGACTCGACGGCGTCCTCGGTGAACTGGGCCTGGACGGCGTCCGGATGTGCGGCCACTCCTACGGCGCCTGGATCGCCCTGATGTACGGGCTGCACGCGCCGCACCGGGTCCGGCGGCTCGCGCTGCTCGACCCCACCGGTTGCTTCGCCGGTCTGCGGGTGCGCTACCTCGTACGGGCGCTGCCGATGCTGCTCAGGCCCACTCCCGGACGGATCCGGGCGTTCCACCGGTGGGAGACGGGAGGGGACCCGCAGGATCCGGTGTGGGGCGCTTTCCTGGAGAGCACCGCCACCGCCCGTCGGTCCCAGGTCGTCGCCATGAGACGGCCGGCGGCACAGGATCTGAGGGAATTCACCGTTCCGACGCTGGTGCTCCTGGCCGGACGCAGCCGGGCCCACGACGCGCGACGCGTGGCCGCGCGGGCCCGGCGCCTCCTTCCCGCTGCCACCGTCGGGACCCTGCCCGGCGCCTCGCACCACTCCCTCCCGACCGAGCGGCCTGACGAACTCAACCGGATGCTGGGGGAGTTCCTGGCCTGAGCGGTGCTTCGGGTTCCGCCCGGTCCGAGCCGGTCCCGAGATCCTGTTCCCACCACACGGTCTTGCCGTCGTCGGTGCGGTCCGCGCCCCAGCGGCAGCCCGGCATGCTGACGATGTGCATGCCCCGCCCGCCCTCGTCGGCCGGCCCGGCCAGCCGCATGTGGGGCAGCATCCGGCCGTGGTCGGACACCTCGCAGCGCAGCCGGTCCAGGCGCAGCAGCCGCAGCGTGATGGGCGGGGTGCCGTGGCGTACGGCGTTGGTGACCAGTTCGCTGACCAGCAGCTCCGTGACGTCGATGAGGTCGTCGAGGTGCCAGGCGGCCAGTTGCCGGCCGACCAGGTGCCGGGCCTGGCGGGGGGCGCCTGGGTCCGCCGCCAGGTCCCAGGAGACGACGTCGTCGCGCGGCAGTGTCCGCACCTGTGCCACCAGCAGGGCGACGTCGTCCTGGCGCCGGCCGGCGACGGATGAGCCGACCAGCCGGTCGCAGAGGGCCGCCACGTCACCGCGGTGGTCGCGCACCGTGTCCCGCAGGGCCAGGCGCTCCTGGCCGGCCCGGGCCTGGGCGGCGACCTGTTCACGTGCGGTCACGTCGGTGACGTCGACACCGACGCCCAGGACCCGGTCCTGCGGGCCCTCCAGCCGGTACCAGCGGGTGTTCCACCAGCGGCCGTTCGGCGCCACGGAGTCCGGTGCGGAGGTGAACAGGGTGTCCTGCGCCGGTGTGCCGGTGCGCCTCACCTCAGCCGCCACGGCCTGCACCCGGGCGGCCTGCTCGGCGGTGAAACCGAAGGACAGCAGCATGTCCGTGATCGACCGGCCCAGGTGCGGCGGCTCGGGGAGGCCGTTGACCGCCTGCAGGGCGCGGTTGACGCCGACGTAGCGCAGGCCGGCGTCGAACACGGCGGTGGGGACGGGTGACCTCTCGAAGGCCGCGGCCAGCAGCTCGCTGCGGTCGTCCCCGCGCACCGGGGCGGTGGCGTCCGAGAACACGGCGGCCACGGTGCCGGGCGGACGCAGCGGGTGCAGCCGGACGACGCGGCGTCCGGCGGTGCGGGGGAGCGGCAGGGGCTCACCGGGCTCGCCCGAACGTGCGGCGCGGTCGAGCGCACGGGCCAGCCGGTGGCGGAATCCGTGCGAGGACGCGAGCACGTCCGCCAGCTCCCGCCCCAGCGCCTCGCCCGCACTGATCCCGGTCAGCTCCTCGGCCCCGACGTCCCAGCGGTGCACCCGCCCCCGGGCGTCGGTCAGCGCGACCCCCGTGCGCGGCGGGCGGCGCGCGGCCGCTTCCGGGGGGGAGCGGAGCCGGCCGGGTCCCGGGGCGCCGCGCGGCGGCATCGGCCATGCGTGGTCCTTCCAGGCGCAGCGGTGCCCTCGCCGAGGTCTGCCCGCTGCCGTCGTGACCCGGCGGCCGGTCACGCCGCCGGTCGCTCCGTGACACAACTCCTCCTCCACCGGCGGGCCACCTCGTCCCCGTCCGCACGGCGCGCGCCGTGACCCGCCTGCCACGGCGCGGGGTCCGGCCGGGACGGGTGCGCGGCGGGCGCCCCGGGCACCCGCCCTCAGCACGCCCGATGCGCCCCTCGGTGCAGTGCGAGCTTCTGTGCCGCCGAGCCGTCGCAGTTCCAGACGCGCAGCCGGGTGCCGTTGTCGGTGGCACCGTCGGAGGCGACGAAGCAGCGACCCGACCGCGGGTCCGACAGGGAGCCGTCGGAGCGCTGCTGCCAGACCTGCCCGCCGACGCCGGAAGAAAAGCGAGGACGCCCAGGACGATCCCCCGGACGCCGAGGACCGCCACGAAGGGCCGCGGCGGCCGGCCGCCACCGGGTGGCGACGGCCGCCCGGAACGTGCCGAGGGGGAGCAGGCGGGCGGGAGCGCTTCTTTCGCGCCTGACGTGCTCCTGGTGGTGGGGGACGGAGCCCGACTCCGCGCCACGCGAGACACGTCGGCGCTGCCCCCGAACCGCTCGCAAGGTACGCGCGCTGGTCGAACACATCCATGTCCCTTGCTTTCAGGCCGTGTTGAGATCAGCGAGTGTCCGAATGTGTTGCTTCCGGGGTGGGTTGATACGGGCGACCGGCGCCCGGCGTCCAGTAATCGCAACCGGCGACCGGCGACCGGCGACCGGCGACCGGCAACCGGCAACCGGCGGCCGAAGACCGGCGACCGGCAGCCGACGCGAAGGCTGCCCGGCGCGCCCCGGCGTGGCGTGCCCCGCGCGGCGTACCCCGATGCGTCATCGTCCGGAGGCGGTCAGCCGGTGGGCGCGCCGATCCGGTTGTCCTCGAGGGCGGAGCGCAGCGTCGCGAGGGCCCGGGCGACCGCGGCCACCGAGGAGCCGTCGAGAGCGTCTCCGATCAGCTCGGCCAGCGCGTCGCCGAACGTCTCCTCCGCCGCGTCGACGAGCCGCGAGCCGTCGTCGGTCAGGGTCAGCAGGGAGGACCGGCGGTCGGACGGATTCGGCTGCCGGACGGCCCACCCCTGTTTCTCCAGGCGATCGACGCTCTTGCTGGTCGCCCCGATGCCGATGGCGAACTCGGCGGCGAGGTCGGCCACCCGGGCCCCGGGGTGTTCGCGCAGGTAACGCAGGGCCTCGAACTGCGAGGTGACGATCCCGTGCCGCTCACGGAGGCGGTCGTTGAGGGCGTTGTACAGACGCGTCTCGCACCGGACGAGGTCGGAGAAGAGGACCGGCAGGTCGACCGGGCCTCCCGTTGATTTACCTTCCATGGCATATAGTGTACGGGAAGGTACTTCGTGAGGGGAGCACACCCATGAGCAAGGAACAGCGTGCCCGGGTGGACGCGATGATGCGGACGCCGAGGCCCGAGGGCCCCCAGTCGCCCGAAGCGCTGCGCGCGGGCTTCAGGGCGCTGATGGCGCAGATGGCCGTGCCCGGCGACATCCGTACCACGCCCGCCACGCTCGGCGGCCGGCCCGCACTGCGTGTCGAGCCGGCGAGCGGGCGGCGGGCCGGGACGATCCTGTACTTCCACGGCGGCGGCTGGGTGTTCGGGTCCCCCGAGACCGCCCTGTCGCTGACCGGACACCTGGTGGCCAGGACCGGATTCCAGGCGCACTCGGTGGACTACCGGCTCGCCCCGGAGCATCCGTTCCCCGCCGCGATAGAAGACACCCTCGGCGCCTACCGCGCGCTGCTCGACGGCGGCGAGGACCCCTCGGCCATCGCGTTCGCGGGGGACTCCGCCGGCGGCGGCCTCGCCGTCACCACCTGTCTGGCCGCACGCGACGCGGGCCTCCCGCTGCCCGCCGCCCTCGTGGCGTTCTCCCCGGGGCTCGACGCCACCCGGACGGGTGAGAGCATGGACACCAAGGAAGGCATCGACCCGGTCTTCACCCGCAGCGCCCTCGAGCACACCGGGGCGATGTACCTCGCCGGTGCCGACCCGCACCAGCCGCTGCTCAGTCCGGCCGTCCTGGCCGATCTGACCGGCTTCCCCCCGATGCTGCTCCAGGTGGGCACCAACGAACTCCTGCTGGACGACTCCACGCGGCTCGCCGCGCGGGCGAGGGCGGCGGGCGTGGACGTCGTCCTGGACGTCACCGCCGGCGTGCCGCACGTGTTCCAGGCGTTCGCCGGTGTCCTGGACGAGGCGGACGAGGCGCTGGACCGCGCGGCCCTTTTCCTCACCCAGCGCATCCGCGCGAAGGACACGGCGCGGCCGGCGTCGGCTTGAGGGACGAGGGCGCGGACCGGCTCCTTCCCGGTACCGCGTCACCACCCGGTCCGCCCTGCGGACCTTCCGGCGCAGGCGTCGGTCCCGCCGGCACGCAGGCGGTCTACTCGCCGCGGTCCGGCGCGTCGCCGGCGCCCGCACCGGGCCCGTGCCGCGGCCAGTCGGGGGCGGGGTCCTCGGCGAGCAGCGGCCGCAGCGCGCCGAGCACCGCGCCGATGCAGACGTCGCGCAACTCGGCGCGCGTACAGGTCTCCCGGGCGAGCCAGTCGACGCACAGGACCTGGACGAAGACCAGCCAGCTCTTCAGGACGCCGGACACGGCCTCGCGCGTGCCCTCGTCCGCGAGGGGGAGCACGGCCAGCAGCCGCGCGCGGAGCGCGTCCAGCTCGTTCGTCATGATGGTCTGGATCACCGGGTCCCCGGCGAGGACCCGGTTCGCGGCGAGGACGGCGTTGCGGTTGGCCACGAAGTAGTCCAGATGGACGTCCATGCCCTGGACGAGCTGCTCGACCAGGGAATCGGCGGGGTCGAACCGGGTCTCGGCGAGCAGCCGGTCCGCCGCCTCCCGGTAGACGGCCGCGAACAGCGCCTGCTTGCTCGGGAAGTGACGGTAGAGCAGGGCGCGGGAGACGCCGGCCTGTTCCGCGACCTCTTCCATCAGTACGTCGGCGTAGGGGTGCGCGGCGAAGAGCCGTGCGCCGACGGCGAGGAGCTGGGCGCGGCGGGCGGCGGGAGTCAGTCGCTGGCGAGGAGGCACGGACGAAGCATAGTTGACAGACGTCTACCAGCGATCCCAAGCTAGGAGACACGTGTCAACCAAGCTCCGCCCCACAGCCTGGAGGCGTCATGGCCACAGCTCTGCGCTTGCTCACCCGGTTGACGGGCTGGGCGTGCGTGGCGATCGGCCTCTTCCACGTGGCACTCGGCAACGCGGCGATCCCCGGAGCCGGTTCCGCCGGGACGACCGTCGACAGCTGGGGCCGGTTCATGGGGGCCTCCTTCGCCGGCTACGGACTGGCCTGGCTCTGGGCCGCCCGGCAGCGCCCGATCCCCGCGCAGGCGGTGCGGTGGCTGGCCGCCGTCTTCCTGCTCGGCGGCGCGGGCCGGCTCCTCTCGCTCGCCCTGCACGGCCCGCCGCACTGGTTCCAGATCCCGCTGACGGTGATCGAGCTGACCCTGCCACCGGTCTTCTTCTGGCTGGCCGCGGCGGAGGAACGCTCCCCGCGGAGCGGGACGGGGGCCGTGCCCGCCGCCCGTTGAACGCCCGGGAGCCGTGCCGGGCGCACCACCGGCGCACCGTGTCCGGCCGGCGGTCGGTGCGCCCCGTAGGCCCGTGCGCCCCCCAGACGGGGCCCGCCGAGCCGGCATCGCCGTCGATGCCGTACGGGCCTGCGGGGCGGCTACTACAGCCGGACGTCGAGGCGTATCCCCGGCTGTGCGGCGTGCACCGTGACGGGTTCCGCGCGGGGGGAGTGATCCGGTGCTGACACGACGACGGTGTGGTGCCCCGCAGGCAGGGTGAGCCGGTAGTGGCCCGCGTCGGTGTACGTGTGGGCGATCCGCTGTCCGCGTGCGTTCACCACGGTGATCTGGGCGGAGCAGCCGCCGGGGTGGGCGGCGCAGCGGACCGCGCCGGTCACGGGCACACCGGCCGTGGCGTCCGTCGGCTCCGCACCGGGGCCGGGAGCGTACGCGGTGGCGGTGGGAGCGGCCGCGGGCCGTGCCGACTGCGGCCGGCACCGGTCCGCCGCCGAGGACCGGGTCTGCCGCGGCAGGGCGGCGGGCGTCGGCCCGTCCTCCCGGCCGGCGCCGGAGGCCGGCGGCAGTCCGCACTGTTCGGCGAAGGCGGCCAGGGCCGCGTCGAGGGCGCCCAGCTCGCGCAGGGCGGTCTGCAGCCGCCGCGCGCGGGGACCGGGCGCGGCGGGCCGCAGCTCCCTCTGGAACTCCTGCACGAGCGGGCCGACGGGATGCCAGGCGCCCTGGGCGGTGCCGTTGGCGAGGTGGTGGTCGAGCGCCCTCAGCGAATCGGTGAGGGTGCGGGTGATGAGCCGGGCGCGTTCGGCCAACGGGGACGAGAGGTCGATGTCGACGTCCGCCGCGACCGCCAGCGCCCGGGCGTGCGCGGCGGCCGTGTTCAGCAGGGCCATGCGCTCGTGCGGTGCCCGCCCGCGCACCCCGAGCGGCATCCGCACCACGGGCCGGGACACCTCCGTGACCTCGAACAGCGCGGCGTCGACGGCGCGTGCCGCGCCACGCAGCCGGACCGGGCTGTCCGGCTCCTCCCAGCGGGCGCAGACCTGCGTGAGCAGGTTCTGCACCGCCCGGACGTACCCGTGCTCGGCCTCGCGGACGACCGCCCGGGTGGACAGGGGGAAGATCAGGGCGGCGCAGGCCGTCGCGACCAGCACGCCCAGGCCGTTGTCCAGCAGGCGTTCACCGAGCAGGTGGTCCATCCGGCTGTCGGGGGTGGTCAGTCCGTAGAGCTGCACGAGCGCGGTGACCAGCCCGGCGACCCACAGCGCGTAGGCCCGCTGCAGTCCCCAGGAGCCGAAGGAGAGACCGGCGACGATGACGGCGAGCGTCCAGTAGATGTGGTGGTGGCCGGTCACATGGAGCAGCAGCACACCGATCACCGCGCCCGCCACCGTGCCGATCATGCGGTGGCCGAACTTGCGCAGCCGCTCGTGCGTGGTGTTCGTGCCGAACAGGGTGATCATCACGCCGACCAGGCCCCAGTAGAAACGCTGGGGATCGATGGCGTCCGCGATCGGGCAGACGATCGCCGCGGCCACCCCGGCGTGCAGGGGAGCCCGTACGAAGGGCACCGCACGCTGCCAGCCGCTCCGCGTCCGGGCGGTGAGCGCCCGCCGCATCGGCGCGACGGAGCCGGGTACGCGGTTGTTCTCCAGCGCGACGGCGGGCTGGAAGGGCACCGCGCCGGGCGACTCGGGCGCCCGCTCGCCCAGGGCCAGCCAGCTGACCAGCGAGTCGGCCAGCGAGTCGAGGAGTTCGGCGACCCTGCGGGCGAGGGCGGCGGACTCGGCGGCCCGCGGGCCGGCCCCCGGGTCCCGCAGGATCGCGTCGGCCTGCTCACGGATCGTCGCCACAGCGGGCCGCAGCCCGCCGGCCCGGGCCGGCGGGGTGTCGCGGGCCAGCAGCATGCCCACGGCCAGCGCCTGGCGCAGCCGTTCGGGCGGCGACTGGCCGGCCAGCACCCGCACCGCCTGGGCGATGCCCCGCAGGGCCAGCTCGGCGTCGAACAGGTGGCGGTGCAGCAGCTCGGCCACCGCGGGATCGGTGGCCGTCTCGGGCTGCGCGAGGCGGCCGTCGATCGTGATCGTCACGATGTTCAGGCGGCGCAGGGAGCGGTTGGTCCGGCGCTCGACCCGGGCCAGGTCGGCGTCGGGGTCCAGCGCCTCGACCATGGTGTCGGCCAGTCTGCGGGCCTCGACGACGAAGGCGCGCTGCGTGCGGAGCAGGTCCTCCCGCGGCATCGGACAGCACAGCAGCAGCCGCGTGGCCAGCACCGCCGCGGCGGACACCAGGGCGACGGCGAACGCCTGCCACATCATCGCCGAGGGGATCTTCGCGATGATGCCGACCATGAGACCGTTGAACATCATCATGCCGGTCAGCAGGGCCAGCGGGCCGAACCGGGCCAGCAGGAACGTGAGCGCGAGCGCGGCGGCGTCGAGGCCGATCTCCAGGGCGCGGTCGTCGTGCAGGGCCGCGGCGAGCCAGAGCACCGCCGTATAGGGGAACGGCATCCACAGGATGGGCCTGGCCAGCTGGAGCCACGTGTTGCCGGCGACCGCGAAGGCGCTCATCAGGCCCATCATCCCGGCGACCATCATGCCGGTCATCGTCGGCACGGACAGGGCATGGGCCATGCCGTAGCCGACCGCGAGGGAGGTGACCATGGCGACCAGCGTCCGCCAGCCGGCCTGCAACTGCCCCAGTCCGGGATCGGCGACCAGCACCCGGTCCCACCATCGGTGCGGACCGGTGACCCGTCGTGGGGCGACATCGGCACGCTTACCCCCGGCGGGGCTCGCGCCGGTGTCCTGCCCCAGTGGCCGGCGGGCGGTTTCCGAGCTGGTCAAGTGGCCTCCGGTTCCATGGCTTCGACGAGCACCGCGACGGACTGCCGGGCGGCGCACACGGCTGCTTCGCAGTCGTCGACGGGTGTGGTGTGCAGGGCTGCCAGCAAGGCCTCGGCCATACGCTGCCGTCCCTGGTCGAGCAGACGCCGTCCGGCCGGGGTGAGGGCGGTCTCCACCGCGCGCCGGTCGGTCGCGCACCGCCGGCGCACGACCAGTTCCCGGCTCTCCAGCTTCTGGAGCAGCACGGTGACACGGGGCTGGACCATCCCGGTGCGTCCGGCGAGTTCGGTGACGCGCAGCGGCGCGGCCGCCAGGGCGTCGAGCACGGACACTTCGCTGCGGGTCAGCCCGAAGTCACCGGCGCGGAACAGCGCCCGGTTCAGTCGCCCGAGGTCGCGCAGCAGGCCGTGCGCGGCGTTCTCGATCCGCTGCCCGGGCGGCGGACCGCTGTGGGCGCCGGAAGGTACGTGCATATGGAAAGTATATATCTCCGCCTCTTGGCTCCCGCCTCCTGGGTCCCGCCCGCCGCCTCCCACCGGAGGGCCGCCCCGGCCGCTGCCTGTGAGGCGGGCGTCGCCCGGCCGTCCCGGGAATCGGTGGCGAGCCCGGGCGCATGAGTGGGCCGGCGGGCGAGCGCCGGAACCCGGAGAGGCGGGCCGCGTCAGGCGCGGAGGCGGCGCCGGGAGCGCCGAGGCGCCGGCTCCGGGTGCCGAGGCGCCGCCCGGGGGTGCGGCCGCACCGGCGGCGCCGCCCCGTGGGCGCGACCGGCTCGGCAAGGGCCGCCCGCCCGGGACCCGCCGCCGACGGCAGGAGAACGCGGGATGTCGTTGGCTGAACGGCCGGAGAAATCCCGCCGCACACGCTTATGGAGCGCTGTGAAGACGATCTAGCCTACGGCGCATGTCTGATGTCTCCCGCCGCAAGGTCCTCGGCACCCTCACCGGGGGCGCCGCGCTCTCCCTCCTTCCCCCGTCGCTGCACCGGGCGATGGCCGCGCCGATGCCGCGCGGCGGGATGCGCGCCATCGAGCACGTGATCGTCCTGATGCAGGAGAACCGGTCCTTCGACAACTACTTCGGAACCCTCAAGGGCGTCCGCGGCTTCGGTGACCGCACACCGCTGCGCCTGCCCACCGGAGCGAGCGTCTTCGAGCAGCCCCGGCGCCAGGGCGGCGAGGTGCTGCCGTTCTCCGCCCGTCGGGCGGCCGTCGACGCGGGCCGTCAGGAGAGCGACATCCAGTACCTGGGGTCCCTGGCGCACGGCTTCTCCGACGCCAACCAGGCCCGCGCGAAGGGCTGGTGGAACGACTGGGTCGCCGCCAAGACACAGAGCACCATGGCCTTCTACGACCGCCGCGACATACCGCTGCAGTACGAACTGGCCGACCGCTTCACCATCTGCGACTCCTACTTCTGCTCCGTCTACGGCTCGACCAACCCCAACCGCCTCTACCTGTGGTCCGGCACGACCGGTTACGAGGCGGACGGCGTCAGCCGGGCCGTCACCAACGCCGCGTACGACTACGCCCACCCCGGTTACACCTGGACGACGTACCCCGAGCGACTGGAGGCCGCGGGCGTCTCTTGGCAGATCTACCAGGAGTGGGACAACTTCACCGACAACGCGGTCGAGTACTTCCGGCCGTGGAAGGAGATCGGCCGGAAGATCCTCTCCAAGGTCACCGGCACCTACGCCACCACCGAGCAGTTCTACGACAGCCTGTGGAAGCGGACCCCGGAGCAGCGCGAGTCCGCGCTCGCCGAGTTCCAGCGGGGCGTCGACGCGTTGACCGAGGCGGAGCGCCGGCTCTTCCTGCGCGGCGCCTACCGCTCAGAGCCGGACACGCTCGTCCAGCGGATCCGGTCCGACATCGGCAACGGCACCCTGCCGAAGGTCAGCTGGGTGGTGCCGACGGCCGCGCTCTCCGAACACCCCAGCAGCTCCACCCCCGTGGGCAGCGCCAACCTCGTCTACGACCTCCTCGACGCCCTCGCGAGCGACCCGGAGACGTGGTCCAGGACGGCACTGTTCATCAACTTCGACGAGAACGACGGCTATTTCGACCACGTCCCCGCCCCCGTCGCGCCCCAGCCGGCCTCCGGCAACAGCGACGACTGGTTCAACGGCAGCCCCATCGGCCCCGGCCCGCGCGTGCCGATGACGATCGTGTCGCCCTGGACCGTCGGCGGGTTCGTCAGCTCGCAGGCGTTCGACCACACCTCGGTCATCCGGTTCCTGGAGAAGTGGACCGGCGTCCACGAGCCCAACATCAGCGCCTGGCGCCGCAGCGTCTTCGGCGACCTGACCTCCGCCTTCGACTTCCACCGCGGCCACCGCAGGCCCGAGGTCCAGCAGCCCGGACCGGTACCCGCGGCGGTCGCCCGCTGGAACCCCGTACCGCCGCAGAAGCAGACCCTGCCGAGGCAGGAGAGCGGCACACGTCCGACCCGCCCCCTGCCCTACCGGCTCGGCCTGCGCACCGACATCACCGGCTCGGCGGTGCGCCTGCGGCTCGACAACCAGGGCACCGTCGCCGCCACGCTCACCGCCTACCCCGCGGACGGCACCGTGCCGCGCGCCTGGACGGTGCCCGCCCGCGAGAGCACCGACACCACGGTCGAGTACGGTGCCGAAGGCTACGACCTGCGGGTCCACGGCCCCGGCTGGTCCACCTGGGAAGTGCGCGGACGCGGCGCGGGAGCCGAGGCGCACCTCGTGGAGCATCCGGCCGCCGGCCAGGTGGACGTCGTCTGCTCCAACCCCTCCGCCGCCACCCGCACCCTCCTCGTCGGCGAGTCGGTCTACTCGCACCGGCACGGCGGGCCCGTCCGCACCGTCACGCTCGCGCCCGGCAGGTCCCGTACCGTCCGGCTCCGCCTGCCGGACCACGGCTGGTACGACATCGCGGTCCTGGACAGGGACGACCCGGCGTTCCTGCGCCGCATGAGCGGCAGGCCGGCCGACGGCGAGCCCGGGGTCACCGACCCGGCGACCGGCACCGCACCGGCGCTGACCGCGGCGATCGCCCTGCCCGCCGCGCTTCCTCCCCTGGGCACCCCGCTCACACAGGGCAATCCGGCCGAGGTCGTCGTCACCGTGCGGAACCAGGGCAGCGGCCGGCTCGACGGGCTCTCCGTCGCCCTGCTCGCCCCCGCCGGCTGGTCGGTCGAGCGGGCCGGTACGGTCCCCCGAGGACTCGGCGCCGGGAACTCGGCCGACGTGCGCTTCACGGTCACCCCTGCGGACGGCGCCACCGCGGGCCGGCTGGTCGTCGCCGCGCACGGCGAGGGCGGCGGCCTGCTCAGGCTCGCCGACGCGCGCGTGCAGACCACGGTCGCCCCCGCCCTGAGCGTCACGCTGACCGGGCCCGCGGCCTCGCCCGGGACCGACGGCACCGTGCTCTCACCCGGCAGGCCCGCCACGGTGACGGCCACCGTCACCAACGCCGGCAGCTCCCCGCTCACCGGCCTGGCCGCCGCACCGGCCCTGCCGGAGGGCTGGAGCGCCACGGCGAAGGGCGCCGCACCGGCGTCCGTCGCGGCCCGCTCGTCCGTGACCCTGGCATGGGACGTCGTCGCACCCGCCTCGGCGGCCCGCACCACGGGCAGCATCAGAGCCGACGTCACGGCGAAGCTGAACGGCCGGCCCGTGCGGGCGTCTGCGTCCCTGCCCGCCAGGACCGGCCCCCTGATGACCGGATACCTGCTCGCGGAGGACTTCGAGTCCGTCGCGGGCGCCCTCGCCCCGGCGGCCGATCTCAGCCGGCCCGGCCTGCTCGGCTGGACCCGGACCCCGCCCGAGGGCTGGACCGTCACCAACGCGACGGGCATGCCGCAGGGCACCAGGGAACTGCAGGGCTGGACCTTCCTGTCCAGGCAGTTCTGGTTCCCCGCCGGGCAGGACCGCTCGGGGTTCACCCGCTCCCTCGGCGTCGTCGCCGTCGCCGACCCCGACGACTGGGACGACACCGGCAGCCCGTCCGCCCGCGGCCGCTTCGACTCGACGCTGACCAGCCCGCCGGTGCCGGTCCCCTCCGGCACCGCCACCCTGTACCTGGGGTTCGACTCCCACTACCGGCAGGAGAGCCCCCAGGAGGCAGAGGTGACCGTCGAGTTCGACACCGGCGCGCCGGTACGGCTCCTCCACTACAGCGGCGCCTCCACGGGCAGCACCAACCAGGGGCATGACCAGCAGAACCGGCTGGTGCGCCTCTCCTGTCCCGTGCCGTCCGGCGCGACCTCGGCGAAGGTCAAGTTCCGGATGTTCAACGCGGGCAACAACTGGTTCTGGGCCATCGACAACGTCCGCCTGGGCACCGGCCCGATCACCGACGCCTGACGGCACCTGCGAGTTCCGGCGGCCCGTCCGGTAGGTGACGGGCCGTCAAGTACCCGTCGGACGTGAGGGACGCCACTGCCGATCGGTGAACAAAGATCCATTTCATCCCCGTCCCCTTGTCATGGAAACGAAATCGCACACTGCCACCGGTCACGCGGTCGTCATCGGCGGCAGTGTCGCCGGTCTCCTGGCCGCACGCGCACTGAGTTCGTCGTTCACGCACGTCACCGTCTTCGAACGGGACACGTTCCCCGCACAGACCGTCTCCCGCCGCGGCGTACCGCAGGGCCGCCAGGTGCACGCGCTGCTCACCCGCGGCGCGGTCGGACTCGACGGCCTCTTCCCCGGCTTCATCGACGCCATGACCGCGGCCGGTGTCCCCAGTGGTGACGGGCAGGCGGACTTCTCCTGGTTCCTCGACGGCCACAGGATGGCCCGTGCGGTGTCCGGGCTGCGCGGCTTCGGTGTGAGCAGGCCGCAGGCGGAGCAGATGATCCGGGACCGCGTCCGGGCCCTGCCGAACGTCTCCCTCGTCGACGGCACCCAGGTCGACGGACTCCTCCTCGACGACGGCCGGGTGGCCGGGGTGCGGGTGCGGCGGCACACGGGCGCCGAGGAGACCGTGCCGGCCGAACTGGTGGTGGACGCGGCCGGACGCGGTTCCCGCGCCCTGTCCTGGCTCCGGGAGTCCGGCCACCCGGTCCCGCGGCGGACGGCCGTCAGGACGAACGTCGTCTATGTGACGCGGCACTACGAGGAGGAGCCCGGCCTGCTGGACGGAAGGCTCGGGACGACGGTCGTGCCCTTTCCCGGGCAGCCCCGCGCCGCAGTGGTGATACGGCAGGAAGCCGGCCGCGTCGCGGTGCTGCTGGCCGGCCTGCTCGGCGAGGAACCTCCCACGGACGACGCGGGGATGATCGAATTCGCCTCGGCCCTGGCGGGGCAGGACGCCGCCGACGTGCTCCGTTGCGCCACACCCGTGGACGAAGCCGTCAAGATGCGCTACCCGGAAAGCACCCTCCACCATTTCGGCGAACTCGACCGTCACCTCGGTGGATTCCTCGTCGTCGGTGACGCGCTGTGCAGCTTCAACCCGATCTACGGTCAGGGCATGACGGTGGCGGTCATGGAGGCCGAGCTTCTGGAGTCCCTGCTCCAGGACGGCGACCGGCAGGATCTGGCGCCGCGCTTCTTCAAGGCGGCGGCCGCGCTGCTCGCCGAACCGTGGGCCCTCGCCACCGGCGGCGACCTGCGTTTCCCCGAGGTCGAGGGCGAACGCGGCCCCCAGGACGAGGAGATCAACGGCTACCTCGACCGCTTCCGCGCCTCCGCCGCGATCGACCCGGTCCTGGGCACGGCGTTCCTCCGGGTGGCCAACATGATGGCACCCGTGACCTCGCTGCTCAGCCCGGATCTGGTCGAACGCACCCAGCGGCCCCGGGCGCAGTAGAGACCCGGAACCCGGCCGTCGCGACCCACCGCCGAGGGCCGGGGCCGTTCCCCGAGGGACCGCCTCTCACCCAGGAGATCGTCGAGCGCACCGCACAGGCCCGTCGGTGTGCGGCGCGGGCGGGGGAATCACTCCCAGCCGTTCTTCGCCGGGGTGCGGGTGCGCGGCGGTGTCCCGGAACCCGGTGCCTGTCCGACCTCGGCGCAGGGACGACGAAGACCTGGACGGACGGCAACACCTGCGCCTGAGACCGGCCCGGGCCGGGCGGCTCGCGGCGGGCTGATGTCCCTGAAACCGTTGGACCGCAGCTCAGGACACCTGTCAGACTCCTCCTCGTGCAGATTCTCGACGTCCTGACCGGCATGGCGAAGACGGGCCGGCTGGGCCCGGTGTCCATCGGAGCCGAGTGGGGGGACGTGACCGCGGTACTGGGCGAGGCGTGGGACATCGGGGCGACGAGCCGGCGCCGAAGATGGCCGAGGCTCTTCGCCTACGGAGATCTTGAGCTGAGTGTCTGCCGCTGCCGGAAGGTCTCCCTCATCAGCCTCCAGACCTGGCGGGACACAGTCGAACTCCCTCCCGCGGCGGTCGGGGGGACGGGCACCTTCCCGGTGGGGCTCACGTACCGGGACGTCGTCTCCGCCTTGGACGACGCCGGCTGTCCCTGGGAGCCCTGTCCGTCCCTGACCTTCGGTGACCAGTGCTCGCTCGTGGCGATCCCGTCAGCAGCGAACTTCACCTTCGCGATCCCGGAGGGCGAGGAACCGGTACTGAACCTCATGGGACTGCCGGGCGACGGCCATGTCTGTCCCGTACGCGGGCCGAGCGAGGATCACTGACCGCACGACTGTCTCAGAGCTGCGAACAAAACGGGCTCGCGGCGTCCCGCACGCACGCTCGCGGCGTTGCCGGAAGGTCCTGACAGCTCCGCTACAAGGCCTTCCGGCGCCTTGCGATCGCACGCACCGGACACCGCGAACTGATCGGACTCCCCTTCTGTCCGCAGCTCTTGGAGCTGCGGACACCGTCGGCGTGGCGCGGGGCGTGGGTGAGGCGGTCGGCCTGGAGCGTCGTGCGAGGCCGGTCACCCGGCCCCCGTCGGTGATGCGTCGCGTTCGGTGCGGTGCCGGTCCAGGATTCCCTCGACGATCCGCATCAGCCGGTCCGCGGTCCGGTCGATGCTGCCGTTCTGCGTGCTGACCTGCGCGCCTTCGAGTACGAAGGTGATCTCGGCGGCGGCCTGCTCGGGGTCGGCCAGACCGGCCCCGGCACACATGCCGACCAGCCGGCGCGTCTGGTCGGCCTTGTGCTTCTCGATCACCTGCCGTGCCGGATGGGCGCGGTCGGGCAGTTCGGCGATGGTGTTGATGAACGGGCAGCCCCGGTGCGAGATCGCCGGCAGCCCCTCGGCGATGAAGGAGGCCAGACCCAGGATCTGGTCCCTGGGCCGGCCGGGGTACTCGGCCTCGACCCGGTCGAAGGCCGCCTGGTACTCGGCGGCCACGATCCGCATCCACTCCGCGACCAGTGCGTCCTTGGTCTCGAAGTGCCGGTAGATCGCCATTTTGGTGGTCTCGGCCTTCTCGGCGATGGCTTGGACGCCCACCCCTCGGACGCCCTCGCTGCGGAAGAGTTCCTCGGCGGCGTCGAGGATGCGCTCGCGGGGCGGCAGTTTCGCCACCCGGGTCGGCCTGCCGGCGGTCGATGCCATGACTGCTCCGGGTCTCCGGTCGATGGTCGGCCCACTCTCCGACTCCTCCACGACGATACCACTGCGGGCCGGGTGATACCGACTGGTATCGTCTGGGACTCAGCGGTATCTTCTTCGTCCTGTCCAGTGAGGAGAGACAGTGGAAACATCTGAGTATGTGAAGTTCGACGCGGTCGGGCTCGCGGAGCTGGTGGCCGCGGGCGAGGTGACCCCGGCCGAACTGGAAGCGGCCGCACGCCGGGCCGCGGAGGCGGTCGGCCCGCGGATCAACGCCATCGTGGAGACGTGGCCGGCCGACGACGAGCCGGGCCCCGGCAGCGGGCCGCTGGCCGGGGTGCCCTTCCTGATCAAGGACATCGGAGTCTCCATGGCCGGCAGGCGGATGGAACTCGGAAGCCGTCTCGCGGCCGGGCACGTCGCCGGGGCCGACTCGTCCCTGATGCGGCGCTTGCGCGGCGCCGGCCTCGTGACGTTCGGCCGTACCGCCACACCGGAGCTGGCCTACAGCATCACCACGGAGTCCGTGCTGCACGGCGTCACCCGCAATCCGTGGGACCCCGCACGGAGCGCGGGCGGATCCAGCGGGGGATCGGCCGCGGCCGTCGCGGCCGGGGTGGTCCCCCTCGCGCACGCCACCGATGCCGCCGGCTCCCTCCGCATCCCCGCCGCCGCCACCGGTCTGTTCGGACTGAAACCCACGCGTGGCCGCGTCTCCATGGGGCCCTACGCCGACGAGACCTTCAGCGGCCTGGCCGTTCACGGCAGCGTCAGCCGCACCGTACGCGACAGCGCGGTACTGCTCGACCTGATCGGCGGACCGGAACCGGGTGACCCCTACTTCGCCCAGCGGCCGGCCCGGCCCTACGCGGAGGAGGCCACCCTGCCTCCGGGCTCCCTGCGCATCGGTGTCCTCACTGAGGCATGGGGTGGGCGCCGCACCACCGCACCGGTCGCGGACGCCCTGTCCCGCACCGTGCGTCTGCTGGAATCCCTGGGTCATCGGGTGGAGGAGGTCACGGTCGGTCTCGGAGTCACCTGGGAGGCGTTCGTCCTGGCCGTCGCGCAGGTGTTCACGGTCAACCTCGCCGCCTCGGTCGACGAACTGGCCGCCGCCTTCGGCCGGCCCGTCGACTCCTCGACCCTCGAACCGGTGACCCTCGCCGGCTACCACTACGGGCAGCGGGTCGGCGGCGCCCAGTTCGTCTCCGCTCTCGCCGTCCGGAACCAGGTCGCCCGGAGCCTGGCGGGGTTCTTCGCCACCCACGACCTCCTGCTCACCCCGACCCTGCCGGAGCTTCCGGCGCCCTCGGGCAGCCTCACCGAGGGCGCCCATGCGCTCGACGGCCTCGGCTGGATCGACCGCGTCGCCGACCGCTCGCCGTTCACCCTGCCGTTCAACATGGCGGGCACGCCCGCCATGTCCGTGCCGGTCACGGCCGACACCGGGACGGGGCTTCCGGTCGGCATGCAGTTCGCCGCCGGATTCGGCCTGGAAGGCCTCCTCTTCCGCCTCGCCGGCCAGCTCGAGCAGGCGAGCCCGTGGTCGGGCCGGACCCCCGCGGTCTGGGCCGGGAACGGCACGGAGCACTGAGCCGGGCCCGAAGTCTGCGGCGGTGTCCGGGCGGGCGCGGCACCGCGCCGCGCCGCCGGCCCTCAGATCACGGTGCGGTCGCCGGGTAGCGCACGAAGAGGATGCCGTGCACGTCGCCGTGCGGAGCGCTGTAGAGGTGCACGGTGTCGGCGGGCCAGCACACCGACCCGCCCGGCCCGACGCTGCTGGGCGCGGCCGGATCTCCCACGACGGCCGTGCCGCTGAGGATCATCAGGCTCTCCGTCGTCCCCGCGACGTGCGCGGCGGACTCCTGGGTGGCGCCGGCGGCGATGGTGATCCGGAAGACGTCGGTGAGCGCCTCGGGTGTCTCGTGCCGTTCGATCAGGACCGCCGTGACCGCACTGCCGGAGACGGCGGCCTCGTGCCGTCCGGCGCCGGACGGCAGGTCGTCGCTGAGTACCGCGCTGAGCGGCCGGTTGAGCGCGGTCGTCAGCGCGTAGAGGGTTTCGAGCGTGGGATTGCGCGTGCCGCTCTCCAGCTCCGAGAGGGTGCCCTTGCCCACTCCGGAGCGCCGCGCCAGCTCCGAGAGCGTCAGGCCCCGGGCGGTGCGCAGCGCGCGGAGCCTGCGCCCCACTTCGTCGTTCAGCCCCATCGCCGGATCGCGCTCCCGCTCTCGTCGCCGTCGCCGTGGTTGACGGGTCTCGGCCCTCCTGCCTAGTGTTCCACAAACAGAACGTTCTGTTTACGGAACGCTCAGGGCGCCTCTCCCGGGCGCCCGCCGCAAGCCGCCGTCCCGTCCGCCGGAAGTTGCCCCGTATGCCCTCCTTCACCGACCGCGTACGCGCGGCCGCCCCGCCCTCGGCCGTGGCCGCCGGCCTGATCGCCGTCACCGTCGGCGTCACCAGCTCGGCCGCGCTCGTGTTCACCGCGGCGAAGGCGGCCGGCGCGGGCCCGCGGGAGATCGGCTCCTGGATGCTCGCGCTCGGCGTCGGACTCGCCCTCACCTGTGTCGGCCTCTCGCTGCGCTATCGCGCACCCGTCGTCACCGCCTGGTCCACACCCGGCGCGGCCCTCCTCGCCACCAGCCTCACCGGGGTGCCGATGGCGCGGGCCGTCGGCGCGTTCGTCCTCTCGGCCCTGCTCGTCCTTCTCACCGGCCTGACCGGGTGGTTCGCCCGCGCCATGGACCGCATCCCCGTACCGCTCGCCTCGGCTCTGCTCGCCGGAGTCCTGCTGCGGTTCGGCACCGGCCTGTTCAGCACGATGCACGGCAGTTTCACGGTCGCCTTCCCCGTCTTCGTTCTCTACGTCGTGGCACGCCGCATCGCTCCCCGGTACGCGGTGCTGATCGCCCTCGCCGGCGGTGTCCTCGCCTCGGTCCTCACCGGGGGATGGCGCCTGGACACGCTGCGGGTCTCGCTCGCCACACCTGTCTTCGTCGCGCCGGAGTTCGACTGGAAGGTCCTGATCAGCGTCGGCGTGCCGCTGTTCGTGGTCACGATGGCCTCGCAGAACCTGCCCGGAGTCGCCGTGCTCCGCGCCTCGGGCTACAGCGTCCCCGTGTCCCCGCTGATGACGTGGACCGGAGCGGCCAACGTCCTGCTCGCCCCCTTCGGTGCGTTCGGGCTGAACCTCGCCGCCATCACCGCCGCCATCTGCACCGGTGAGGAAGCGCACCCGGACCGGAACAAGCGGTACACCGCCGCCGTGTGGGCCGGAGTCTTCTACCTCTGCGTCGGCGTGTTCGGCGCGACCGTCGCCTCCCTGCTCACCGCCATGCCGCACGCCCTGGTGCTCGCGACGGCGGGTGTCGGTCTGCTGGCCACCATCGAGAGCTCCCTGACCACGGCCCTGTCCGACAAGAACTCGCGGGAGGCCGCCGTCGTCACCTTCCTCGCCACCGCCTCCGGTGTCACCCTCCTGGGCGTCGGCTCCGCCTTCTGGGGACTGCTCGCCGGTGCTCTCACCGCACTCGTCGCGAACGTCGGACGACGCCGCGGCACGCGGACGCCCGCGGCCCCGACGCCGGCGGCCCCGGCGCCCGCACAGAACCACCCGGCCGAGGCTCCCTCTCCGTAGGCGCCCCCGGCCCGGCGCCGACGGGCCCGGGCGCACCGCGGCGAGTTGCCCGCCGGGCCGCCGCCGCACCGTGCACGCCCGGCCGGTGCGGCAGGCGTCCGCCCGGCCGGGCACGGGGTCGCGTGCCCCTGCGTCTACCGTCCTTCCACCGCGTCCTCCCGGCGTGCCACCGCCACCCCGACGGCACCCACGACCAGCAGTGCGGCGACGGTGCCCAGGGTGAAGGTCTCGAACGAGGCGCGGGAGACGCCCCAGACGTCGTGGAAGGCGTAGCCGATGCCGAAGAGGTGCTCCAGCACCCCGGGGAAGAGCGCCGACCAGGACCCGATCACGATCCAGGCGTACACGAGCGCCGCGCACAGCAGGAAGCCGCGGGTGCCGAAGGGGACGCGGTAGGGCCGCGGGACGTCCGGCCGGCGCAGCCGCAGCAGGACCAGGGCGGGCACGACCACCAGGTAGGACAGCAGCAGGGTGGTGACCGCGACGGTGAGCACCACGGCGAAGACATCGGCCGCGTCGCCGTCCGCGAGCCGCATGGCGGCGAGCATGAACACGGTGGCGACGACACCGGAGAGCAGATTGGTGCGCACCGGCGTGCCGAGCCGCGGATGGAAGGTGCCGAGGGCGCGGGTGAAGAAGCCGCCGTCGGCGGCGGCCATGGCCTGCATGCGGTCGCTGACGATCATCCAGGCGCTGCCCTGGGTGAGCAGGGCGAGGACGAACATGACGGCGGTGATCTTCAGCAGGGGGCCGTCGGCGGCGCCGTAGACGCCGAAGACGAGGCGGGCGCCTTCCATGAAGCCCCCGATGCCGGTGACCTGGCGGGCGGGGACGACGGCCAGCAGGGCGAGGACCGGCAGCAGGTAACAGCAGGCCGCGACGGTCGCCGAGCGGCCGAGTGCGGCGGGCACGTCGGCCTGCGGGTCGTGCATCTCCTCACCGGCGGCGTTGGGCGCCTCGAAACCGACGTAGGCGAACAGCAGGATCGGCACCAGGGCGAGGAAACCGGCGGTCGTCGGGGTGAAACTGGTGCCGGTCAGGCCGTGGAAGCCGTGCCGCACGCCGTAGAGCACCGCGGTGAGGGTGAACAGGGCGAGGGCGAGGACCTTCATCGCCGCGCCCGCCGTGGTGATCCACTTGCCGCGCCGCAGGGAGACCACGGCCGTGAGGATGGCGACCCAGACGAAGAGGAGCTTGAAGACGTAGTCGGCCACCGTGCCCGAGCCCAGGTGGAAGACGAAGCCGTCCCAGGTCTGCGCGGCGAGGAAGACCAGGGAACCGCCCAGCCAGATGGGGTTGGTGACCCAGTACATGAGGGTCGTCAGCGCGGCGGCCGGACGGCCGAGGGCGAGCTTGACCCACACGTACGGGCCGCCCTCCTGGGGGAAGGCGGCGCCGGTCTCGGCGAACAGCAGTGCGTAGGGGACGAGGAAGAAGAGGGCGATGACCGCCGTCCAGGTGGCGGCCTCGCCGCCGCCGGTGGCGATCTGCCCGACGGTGTCGAAGGAGATCACCGCGGCGATGGCCATGGCGGTGATGTCGAAGCGCTTGAGGCTGCGCTGCAGGGCGCCGCCGGCCTCGGGCCGCGACGCTCGGGGATCGGTCGTCGAGAGGTTGGAGGACACGGGCAGTTCCTAGGAGGGGAGAGGAATGACTGCGAGGAGGCGCGGGGAAGGGCGCCGCTACGGTGTGGGGTCCGTGTCGGGTGGAGCGGGGCAGGACACCGGCGGGGGAGGCCCGGTCGTCACGGGCCGGACCGCCCCCGAAGGCGCCGGACGCGTCCAAGGCGTCAGGCGGCGCGGATCTCACCCGTGGGCCCGGTGCGCTCCAGCACACCGCGCAGCGCGCGGGCCACTTCCCCGGCCTCGGCCTCGGTCATCACGAGCGGCGGGGACAGCACGAGGCTGTGCGCGGAGTCGCGTACGATCACGCCGGTCTCACGGCGGATGACGTCGTGCGGCATCCGGTCGGGGTGCAGCGGCAGGGGTGCGCGGGTGGCGCGGTCCTGGACGAGTTCCACGGCGAGCATCATGCCGACCGAACGGATCTCCCCGACGACGGGCAACTCGCCGAGCTGCGCCTGGAGTTCGCCGTGGAGGAAGGCGCCCAGGCCGGTCGCGCGGGCGAGCAGTCCCTCCTTCTCGATGATGTCCAGGTTGGCGGTGGCCACGGCGGTGGCGACGGGGTGCCCGTTGTAGGTGTAGCCCATCGGGAAGCCGTGGTCGCGCAGCAGCACCTCGGCGACGTGGTCGCCGACCAGGAGCGCGCCGAGCGGGACGTACCCGGAGGTGATGCCCTTGGCGGTGACGATGATGTCCGGGGTGACGCCGAAGTACTGCGCGGCGAACCACTCACCGACGCGGCCGTAGGCGGTGACGACCTCGTCGAAGATCAGCAGGATGCCGTGCCGGTCCAGGACCTCGCGCACCCGGGGCCAGTAGTCGGCAGGCGGGACGAGCATGCCGCCGACGCCCATGATGGGCTCGCCGATCATCGCGGCGATGTTCCGCGGGCCGATCTCGGCGATCCGCTCCTCCAGCTCGCGGACCAGGAAGTCGGTGACCTGCTCGGGGCTCAGCGGCCGCTCCCCGTACAGCTCGCTGCGGTAGGGCCACGGGGGCGTGAGGTGGGAGACGTGCGGCATCATCGGGGCGAAGCCCTCGTGGTAGACCGGGAAGCCGGTGGCCGAGCCGCCGCCGTAGCCGATGCCGTGGTAGGCCTTGCTGCGGGCCAGGATCCAGGTGCGGCTGCCCTCTCCGCGCCGGTGGTGGTGGTAGCGGGCCATCTTGATGGCCGCCTCGTTGCCCTCGGAGCCGCCGGAGGTGAAGTAGACGTGGTTCATGCCCTCGGGGGCCAGGGAGGCGAGGCGGGCGGCGAGTTCGATGGCCCGCTCGTTGGAGAACTCCCAGAAGCTGGTGAAGTACTCCAGCTTCTTCATCTGCTCGTGGGCGACGTCGGCGAGTTCGGTACGTCCGTGGCCGACCTGGGCGAGCCACAGGCCGCCGGTGGCGTCGAGGTAGCCGCGGCCCTTGGTGTCGGTGAGGCGGCAGCCGGAGCCGGCGGTCATGACGACGCGCTCGGTGGCGCTGCCCGGCAGGTAGGGGTGGATGATGTGGGCCCGGTCGAGGCGGGTGAGATCTGCGGTGCCGAGGGTCATGAGTGCTGCGTCCTTTGTCCGTGACGGTGGGCGGATGGTGTGGCCGGTGCGGTCAGGAGTGGGCGATCCAGGTCGTCTTCAGACCGGTGTACTTGTCCAAGGAGTGCAGGGAGAGGTCGCGGCCGTGGCCGGACTGCTTGAAGCCGCCGAAGGGGGTGAACGGGCTGAGCGCGTCGACGGTGTTGACGGAGACGGTGCCCGCCCGCAGGGCGTCGGCGACGCGGTGCGCCCGGCCCAGGTCCCGGGTCCACACGGAGGCGGCGAGCCCGTACACGGAGTCGTCGGCGAGGCGGACCGCCTCCGCCTCGTCGTGGAAGGGCAGCACGGTCAGCACGGGGCCGAACAGTTCCTCCCGGACGAGCGGGGCACCGGGTGCGAGGCCGGTGACGACGGTGGGGTCGAGGTAGGCGCCGTCGCGGCCGGGACGGGTACCGCCGCACACCACGGTGCCGCCCGATGAGCGCACGGCCCGCAGGACGCGGTCCACCTGGGCCTCGTCGACGAGCGGTCCGAGGCGGGTGGCCGGGTCCAGCGGGTCGCCCGGCAGCCAGGCGCGGGCGTGCTCGGCGACCCTCGCCGTGAACTCCTCGGCGACGGACGCCTCGACCAGCAGGCGCGTGGTGGCCGAGCACACCTGCCCGGCGTTGTAGACGAAGCCCCAGGCGGCGCGCTCGGCGGCCGCCTCCAGGTCGGCGTCGGCGAAGACCACGCAGGGGCTCTTGCCGCCGGCCTCCGGCCAGACCTGCTTCATGTTCGACTCGGCCGCGTACCCCAGGAACCGCTTGGCCACCGCGGTGGAGCCGGTGAAGACCAGCGAGTCCACGTCCGGGTGGAGGCCGAGGGCCCGCCCGGTGGTCTCTCCCGGGCCCGGTACGACGTTCAGCACGCCGTCGGGGAGGCCGGCCGCCGAGGCGAGTTCGGCCAGCAGCAGTGCCGACAGCGGGGACTGCTCGGCCGGCTTCAGCACGACGCTGTTGCCCGCGGCCAGGGCCGGCGCCAGTTTCCAACTGGCGATGTCCAGCGGGAAGTTCCACGGCACCACCGCGCCGACGACACCCAGCGGGGCGCGGCGCACCAGGGCGAGGTTGCCGGGCGGGGCCGGGGCGACCTCGTCGTAGAGCTTGTCGACGGCCTCCGCGTACCAGGTGAAGACGCCGGCCGCGCCGGGCACGTCGGTGCCGTACGACTCCGCGACGGGTTTGCCCATGTCGAGGGTGTCGCACAGGGCGAGTTCCTCGCCGTTCTCCTCGATGAGGCGGGCGAGGGCGAGCAGGACCCGCTTGCGCTCCGCCGGTGCGGTGCGCGACCAGCGGCCGTCCTCGAAGGAGGCGCGGGCCGCGGCCACGGCCCGGTCGACGTCGGCCGCCGAGCCGGCCGCCACCTGGGCGGTGGTCTTGCCGGTGGCGGGGTTCACGGTGGGGAACCACCGGTCGCCGTCGGGGTCGGCCCACGCGCCGTCGATGAACAGCCGGGTGCGGGGCGTGAGGTCGGCGGCGCGCTGCCGCCAGTGGGCGTACGTCTGCATGCTGTGGCCTTCGATCGCTTCGTGGACGCCGGGCCGTCGCGAACCGGTGCGGGCGGGCCGGTGCCGGCCGGGCCCTCGCGGGGGCGCCGCCCGGAGGTGGCGGAGGCGTGCGAGCGGGGCAGGGCCCGGCGGAACGGGCCCGCCGCGGCTCTCCTTCGGTTCCTCGGTTTCTTTGAGCCGAGATTCAAACAATAGGTGAACCCACCGTCAATGCCCTTGGCACGAACTTCTTGCGAAAACTGACTCCGGTGGCAGAGAATCGGCCGACATGGGGAAAGCGGGCAGACCACGCAACCAGACGGCACGCAGGCAGGCCCTCGTCTCCGCCGCGGGACGGGCCATCGCGGAGCGCGGGCTGGAAGGGCTGCGCATCAAGGACATAGCGGACGCGGCGGGCGTCTCGCAGGGCTCGGTCCTGTACTACTACCCGGAGCTGGACGACCTCGTCCTGGAGGTGCACCGGGGCGCGGTCGAGAACTACCTGGAGTCGCGGCAGCGCGCGTACGACGAGGCACCCGCGGCAGGGCCCGCGGCGCGGCTGCGGGCCCTGCTGCACAGCGGCCTGCCGGCCATGACGGACGATCCCGTCCACGGGCTGCTGTACGAACTGCACCGGCGCGCCGGCCGCAGCCCGGGCCACGCCGAGCTGATGACCTCCCTGTTCGCCCGGGAGGTGGCGCTCTACACGACCGCCCTGGAGGTCGGCGCCGCGACGGGCGCGTTCTCGCTCGCCGCCTCCGCGCACGACCTGGCGCACGGGCTGGTGGCCCTGGAGGACGGGTACGGCCTGCACGTCGTCAGCCGCAACGCGGCGCTGCGCCCCGAGCGGGCCCAGGAGCTGATCCTGGCCCACGCGAGGGCGGTGACGGGCTGCGCAGGACTGTAAGAGCTGCGAACAAAAGGGGCGCCGGGCTCGCGACGCCCGGCACGCACGCTCGCGGCGCCGCCGGAAGGCCCTGACAGCTCCGCCACAAGGACCTTCCCGCGCCCTGCGATCGCACGCACCGGACGCCGCGAGCCGATCGGACTCGCCTCTTGTCCGCGGCTCCAGGCCCCCGCGAGCGGCCGGCGGCTCAGGCCCCGCCGCCCTGGGCGGCGATCTCCCGCAGCAGGTCCATCACCGCCCGGGCGCGGGCGGTCTGGTTCACGCCCCCGAGGGTGGCGATCTTGACTTCGAGGGCGGGGCCGCCGTCCCGGAGCCGGAGTTCCGCGACCTCGCCGCCGCCGTAGGTCTGGCTGGTCGCGGGCCGCTGGTTGAGCACCGAGTAGCCGAGTCCGCGGGCCACCAGGGAGCGCACGGTCTCGTAGCTCTGGGTGCGGTAGCGGACGTCGGGCGCGGTGCCGGTGGCGGCGACCAGCGAGCGGAAGTAGTCGCGGCTGTGGGGCAGGTCGAGGAGGACGAGGGGTTCTGCCGACAGTTCGGCCAGTTCCACACTGTCCCGGCCGGCCAGCGGGTGGCCGGCGGCGACGATGACGTAGGCCGGGGCGCGGGCGATCGTCTCGCTGTGCAGCTCCGGATCGGCGGACAGACCGAGGCCGTAGGTGAGGGCGAAGTCGATGCGCCCGGACGCCAGGGCCTGGACGAGCCGGTCGGTCTCCGCCTCGACCACGTCGATCTCGATGCCGGGATGGCGCCGGGTGCACTCGCTGAACAGGGGCGGCAGGTAGGAGGGGGCCAGCGTCACGAAACAGCCGACGGCGACCGGCCCGGAGAGGGTCTCGCCGTCTCCCCGGGCCTCCCGCTCGATCTCGCGGGCGCGGGCCAGCAGGTCCCGTGCCTGCTGCCGCAGCCGCTCCCCGGCGGGCGTGAGGGTCAGGCCCCGCCCCCGCCGGCGGATGAACAGCTGCACCTGCAGGTCCCGCTCCAGGTTGTAGACGGCCGTGGAGACGGCGGACTGCGCGATGTGCAGCTGTGCCGAAGCCTCCGTCATCGAACCGCGTTCGGCCGCCACGAGGAAGTAGCGGAGCTGAACGAGCGTGAAACCCACTGGTGCCGTCATACGTGACCCTCGCGCCTGGTGAACGGTGTCGGTGCCGACCCTATGCGGCACTGTCCACCGGGGTCTCGCGGGCGGGCCCCTCGGCCACGTCCTCGGGGTGCAGCAGCGCGCACCCGGCGGTCTCCCGCAGGGTCAGGGCGGCGACCAGGCCGGCGAGCGCGAACACCATCAGGTACGGGCCGGGCACCAGGGTGCTGCCGGTCGCGGAGATGAGCACGGTCATCAGGTAGGGCACGGTGCCGGCGAACAGGGCGGCGGTGATGTTGTACGAGATGGACAGGCCGCTCTGCCGGGTCCGGGTCGGGAAGGCCTCCGCCGACCACACCGCGTACGTGCCGAGGATCGCCGCCAGGATCACGCCGAGCAGCAGACCGGCGGCCCATGTCCCGGCGAGTCCGGTCCGCATCAGGAGGAACGCCGGGGTGGAGACGACCAGCAGGGCCGCCGTCGCCCCGACGAACACCGGCTTGCGTCCCACCCGGTCGGACAGCATGCCGAACAGCGGCACGAGCGCCAGCCCCAGCAGCGAGATCACCGTGGACAGCAGGGCGGCGCTGTCGGCGGAGTGGCCCAGGTGGTCCGTCTCGTAGGTGACGAGGTAGGTCAGCACGGCGTAGAAGGGCACGTGCATGGCAGCCATCAGGCCCGCCGCCTGCAGGAGCTGCCGCCGGTGCGAGCGCAGCAGCTCCCGCACCGGGCTGCGCGGGACGGAGTCGCCGGCCTCCAGCATCCGGAACTGCGGGGTGTCCTCGATCTTGCTGCGGATGACGAAGCCGATGACGCCCAGCGGCGCGGAGACGAGGAAGGGAATGCGCCAGCCCCAGGACGTCAGCTGGTTCTCGTCGAGCCCGGCCGACAGCAGCAGGAACACGAACGAGCCGGCGAGGAAGCCCAGCAGGGAGCCGGCCTCCAGCCAGCTCACACCGAAGCCGCGGCGGCGCCGGGGCGCGCTCTCGGCGAGGAAGCTCGCCGCGCTGCCGAACTCGCCGCCCGCGGCGAATCCCTGCACCAGCCGCAGGACCAGCATGAGCACCGGCGCGGCGATGCCGATCGACGCGTAGCCGGGCAGCAGGCCGATCGTCAGGGTCGCGCCGGACATCATGAAGATGACCAGGGACAGGGTGCGTTTGCGGCCGATCCGGTCACCCAGCGGCCCGAACACCAGAGCACCGATGGGCCGGATGCCGAACGACACGGCGAACACGCCGAACACCGCGAGCAGCCCGGTCGTACGGTCCTGGGCCGGGAAGAACACGGTCGCGACGGTGCCGGCGAGATAGGCGTAGGCCGCCCAGTCGAACCAGTGCACGAACACGCCGACGGCACCCGCGATGACGCTCCTGCGCAGTGCGACGACGTCGGTCGCCGCCTCGACGTCGGTCGTCGTGCCGGCACCGTCGTGCGGGCCGGCGCTGTTGTAGGTGCGCATGCGCGCCTCCTTGGGGGATGGGTGGAGAAGCCGGAGCTGTGCGGGTGCTGCCGACGCCGTGCCCTTCAGAGCACGGGCAGGCCGGTGAGGGAGGCGGGACTGGTCAGCTCGCGCAGTTGCGCCTCGGTCAGCAACTCGCGCTCGCGTACGAGGTCGAGGGCGGGTCTGCCGGTGTGGTGGGCCTCCAGCGCGAGGGCGCATGCGGTCTCGTGGCCGAGGGCGGGACCGAGCGCGGTGACCAGGCCCACGGAGGCCGCCACGGTCCGCGCCAGCCGGTCGCGGTCGGCGGTGATGCCGCGTACGCAGTGTTCGGTGAGGACGGTGATCCCTGCGGTGAGGTGGGCGAGGCCGGCGCTCAGACTCCGGAACACGACCGGCTCGAAGGCGTTGAGCTGGAGCTGTCCGCCCTCGGCGGCGAGCGTGACCGTCACGTCGTTGCCGATGACCTCGAACGCGATCTGGTTGACCGCCTCGGGGATCACCGGGTTGACCTTGCCGGGCATGATCGACGAACCGGCCTGCCGCGCGGGCAGGCCGATCTCGCCGCACCCGGCCTGCGGCCCCGAGGACAGCAGCCGCAGGTCGTTGCAGATCTTGGACAGTTTCACCGCGATGCGCTTGAGCACGCCGGACAACTGGACGAAGACACCGACGTCCTGGGTGGCCTCGATGAGGTCGGGCGCGGACACGAGCGTCCCGGTCCCCGTCAGCCGGCGCAGGTGCTCCAGGGCGCGTTCCCGGTAGCCCGGACGGGCGTTGAGTCCGGTCCCGATCGCCGTCCCGCCGAGGTTCAGCTCGTGCAGCAGCACCCTGGCCTCGGCGAGCCGCTGCTCGTCCTCGGCGAGGGTCGCGGCGAACGCGCCGAACTCCTGGCCCAGCGTCATCGGCACGGCGTCCTGCAACTGGGTGCGGCCCATCTTCAGCACGTCGGCGAACTCGGCGCCCTTGGCGGCGAACGCCTCGCGCAGGCGGGCCAGGGCGGCGAGCAGTTCGCCGGTGTGCGCGTCCAGCGCCAGCTTCACCGCGGTCGGATAGACGTCGTTGGTGCTCTGGCCCAGGTTGACGTGGTCCAGGGGGTGCAGGACCGCGTACGCGCCGCGGGGGTGACCGAGCAGTTCCAGGGCGCGGTTGGCGATCACCTCGTTGGCGTTCATGTTGGTCGAGGTGCCCGCGCCGCCCTGGATGAGGTCGACCACGAACTCCTCCCGCAGCGCGCCCTCGCGCAGTTCGGCGCAGGCGTCCGCGATCGCCGAGGCGAGGGCGGGGTCCAGGGCGCCGACCTCGGCGTTGGCGAGGGCCGCGGCCTGCTTCACCGCCGCCAGGGCGCCGATCAGGTGCGGCCGGGCGGCCACGGTCTCCCCGGTGATCGGGAAGTTGACCACCGCCCGGGCGGTGTGGGCCCCGTAGTAGGCGTCCGCCGGCACGTCGACGGCACCGAGCATGTCGTGTTCGGTGCGGTACCTGTCCGTGCCGGCGGGCATGCCGTGCCGGGTGCGGTACCCGTCCGTGCCGCCGGGTATGCCGTGCCGGGTGCGTGACCCGTCCGTCCCCGTCATGCCACCGCTCCTTCGTCCGCCGTGCCGCGGTCCACGCCGGTCCACGCCAGCGCCGTCGCCCCGTCGAGCAGGGCGCGCCGGGCCGTCCCGCCCACGCAGTACGCGGCGAACTCGTGCTGGTGGTTGGTGGCGGGCAGGGAGCCGATGCCGATGTAGGGGTGGATGGCCGGCACCACCTGCGAGACGTTGCCCATGTCGGTGGAGGCGCGGTTCATGCGCGCGGCCTGCCCGGGCGGCGCGAACTCCCGTCCCAGGGCGAGGGCGTTGGCGCGGTAGTGCCCGAGGGCGGACTCGTCCGTACGGAACTCCGCGTACGGCTTGCTCTCCGGTTCGATCTCCAGCTCGCAGCCGGTGGCGAGGGCACCGGCCTCGAAGGCCCGCATCACCCGCGGTTCCAGCTCGGCCAGTTCGGCGAGGGTCTCCGCGCGGACGTACCACCGGCCGCTCGTGCGCTCCGGGATGGCGTTCGGGGCGTCCCCGGCGTGGGTCACCACTCCGTGCACTCTGGCCGACGGCGGCAGTTGCTGGCGCAGCAGGCCGATGGCGACCTGGGCCACGGTGAAGGCGTCGGCCGCGTTGACCCCGGCCTCCGGGTAGGCCGCGGCGTGCGCGGACTTCCCGGTGTACGAGATCTTCGAGTGGCTGACGGCGAACGGGCGGGCCTCGGCGACGTCGACCGGCGCCGGGTGCACCATCATCGCGAGGTCCACCCCGGCGAAGGCGCCCCGCTCCAGCATCTCGATCTTGCCGCCGCCGCCCTCCTCGGCCGGGGTGCCGTAGACCTCGACGGTGAGGCCGGCCTCGTCGGCCACGGCCGCGAGGCCGAGCGCGGCCCCCACCGCGGACGCCGCGATGAGGTTGTGCCCGCAGGCGTGGCCGAGGCCCGGCAGCGCGTCGTACTCGGCGCACAGCGCGATCCGCACCGGCCCGCTGCCGTACCGGGCCAGGAACGCCGTCTCCAGACCCAGGTAGGACGAGGTGACGTCGAACCCGGCGCGGTAGAGCGGCTCGGGTACGGCGGCGGCGGCCCGGTGCTCCTCCCAGGCGGTCTCCGGGTCGGCGTGCAGCCGCTCGGACAGCGCGATCAGCTCCTCGGCGCGCCGGTCGACCGCCCGCCGGGCCGCCTCCTTCAGCGCGCCCCGCACGGACCGCTCTTGCCGCGTGCCTTCCACCGGCCGCTCTTCCCGCGCGCCCATCACAGGTCGCCCGGGACGCCGTAGGAGGGAGCGGAGGCGGGGTCGAGTCCGCGCCGCACGTAGTCGTCCCGCTGCGGCAGCCAGACGCCGAGGAGTTCGGCGAGCCGGTCCACCGGGTCCTCGGCCCAGTCCACCCGCAGGTCGGTCACCCGCCACTGCACGTCCGCGACGACCGCGAGGCCCGCGGAGTGCACCGGCCCCTCCTCGCCGCCCGCCGCGACGGCGGCCTTCAGGGCGGTGAGCAGGCGCTCCTCCAGCTCCCCGGTGGCCGCCGCGTAGGCGTCGAGGAGGACGCCCGGGACGTGCTCACCGGACAGCAGGTTGCCGGCGGCCACCGCGCCGTCCGCGGTGGCCGAGGCGTACGTGCCGAGCGTGCGCGCGCCGCTGTGGGCGAACCCGGGCCCGGTGCGGCCCAGCACGGTCAGCTGCCGGTAGTCGATGGTCTTCGCGTTCCGCGCGGCGCCGGTGACGCCGGCCAGGGCGCGCCGCGCGTCCCCGTGCTCCGCCAGCCCGTCCAGCAGGTCCGTGCCGAGCGTGGGGTCGGTGATGTTCTGCGAGGTCGCCGCGCCCACGCCGGGTCGCAGATGGGTGACGCGGGCGGCGACCGCCGGGGACGACGAGCAGGCCACGATGCCGAAGCGTTCGCCGTCGCGTACCACCAGGGACATCGTCATGCCCGGTCCTCCCCGGGGATCACGGCGATAGCGTCGATCTCGCACAGCCACTCCGGGCGGGCGAGGGCGGAGACCACGAGGCCGGTCGAGATGGGGTGCACACCCTTGGTCCAGCGGCCCACGGTGCGGTACACCGCCTCGCGGTAGCGCGGGTCGACGAGGTAGATGGTCAGTTTGACCAGGTGCTCCATGCGGCTGCCCGCCTCTTCGAGCAGCATCTTGATGTTGGCCATGGCCTGCTCGGCCTGGGCCTCGGCGTCGCCGATGCCCACGGACTCGCTGGTGTCCAGGTCCTGGCCGATCTGCCCCCGCACGTACACGGTGTCGCCGGCGACGACGGCCTGGCAGAGGTCGTTGTCGAGGTTCTGCTCGGGATACGTGTCACGCGTGTTGAACGGACGGATCCGGGTGTGCCCGCCCGCGACGACCGGGTCCTTGGCCCGGCCGCGGCCCTCGCTCGTGGAAGTCATCGACTGCTCCTCAGCTGTTCTGGATCGCCGGCGTGAGGCCGGCCCGGTCGGTGGTGCCGTACGAGAGGTAGCCCCGCTGGGTGACGATGTGGTCGGCGACGTACCTGGCGTCGTGCCACACGCCCCAGATGAAGCTGGACCCGCGGCGCGACAGCCAGGGCAGGCCGAGGAAGTAGACGCCGGGCTCCGTGGAGACTCCTCGCCGGTGGTCCGGCCGGCCCTTCTCGTCGAACGCGTCGGCCTGGAGCCAGCCGTAGTCGGTGGCGAAGCCCGTCGCCCACACGATCGAGGTGACACCGGCCGCGGCCAGGTCGATCTCCAGGCGGGGGCTGCGGACGCAGTCCGGGTCCGGGCCGAGGACATGGGCCTGCGGCTCCTCGGGGAGGTCGAGCCCGTTGCGCTCCACATACGCGTCGGCCGCCTTCAGGAACGCCAGGTACTTGTCGTCGCCGAGCGAGATGTTCGCGGCGAGGTCCGGCGCGAAGCGCAGGACGCCGTCCTCGTACGACGCGGTCATGCCGACCAGTTCGATGCCGGTGCCGGCCAGGGCACGGAAGTCCACGGTGTGGCCCCCGCGGGCGCCGCTGACCGCGATGGTGACGTGTTCGGCCCCCTGGGGAGGCGTCTGCGCGTCCCAGATCCCGAGCACGCCCAGCCACCAGCAGAAGTCACGTCCGCGGTACTGGCGCGGAGGACGGTCGTGCGGGCCGACGGACAGGAGGACCCGGCGGCCGGAGCGGCGCAGCTCGTCGGCGATCTGGACCCCCGAGGAACCGGCTCCCACGACGAGGACCGCACCCTCAGGCAGCTGCTGGGGATTGCGGTACCCGCTCGAATGGATCTGCACGGGAACGGCGCCGTCCGGGACGATGGGCGGGATCACGGGCCGCTGGAACGGCCCCGTCGCGGCCACCACGAAGCGCGCGTCGATGGCGCCCTGCGACGTCTCGACCCGGAAGCCGGGGCGGCCGGTCCGCTTGCGCACCGAGGTGACCTCGACACCGCACCGGACCGGAGCGCCGATCTTCTCGGCGTACGCGACGAGGTAGTCCGCGACCTGCTCCTTGGAGGCGAAACCGTCGGGATCGACGCCGGAGAACTCCAGATTCGGGAACCGGTCGTGCCAGGCGGGCCCGTTGGCCACCAGGGAGTCCCACCGCTCCGAGCGCCACCGTTCGGCGATACGGTGCCGCTCCAGGACGATGTGCGGTATGCCGTGGGCGCCGAGGTGCTCACTCACCGCGATACCCGCCTGGCCCGCCCCGACGACGACTACTTCAGTTTCTTCACTGGGCACTTCAGCCTCCACTCAGGCGGTAGTCCATCCCGGCGTCGCGTTGACTGCGCTACCGCATGACACATCCTTGAGCGGCACGGAAAACCTGTCCAACAGATGTTTCCGTTGAAGGCGATCTGATTTTTGGATCCACGGCCCCGGCCGAGGACAGGTGGGGGAGGGCGAACGGCGTCCGGAGCGGACGGCCCGGGCGGGCCCGGGGACGGCTGGACGCGGTCCCGCCCGGGCCGCACCGGTGCGCGGAGCCCTACAGCCCTCGGTCGAACGCCGGTGTCCCCCTGAGCAGTTCGGACCCGTCCGACCCGGAGGCGGATCTCCCACGGGCCCGCGGTCTCCCACGGGTCCACGTCCCACCGGAACAGCCGGGCCGGGCGCGCGCCGACGGCGGTGGCACCGCCGTCCGCCACCCGCAGCCAGAAACCCTCGCACAGGCCCAGGACCGGTACGCCGTCGACGGTGCGCAGCGTGGGCGCGGCCATGCCGGTGCCCGCGCCGGCGCCCACCCGGACTGGGACCTCCGCGGGGCTCGGCGCCGGCCGGCCGTGACGACGGAGCCACGCCGACCACCCTGCCGCCGCGTCGGACCACCTGCTGTGACCGGCTGTCGGCGTGGCCCGGCTCCCCGCAGTCGTCGGCCTGCCGCTGACGGACCGGCCGGGCCCCCGGAAGCGGATGACACCGCCGGGCCCGGGGTACCCAGCACCTTTGACCCGGACGTCCGGGGTACCCAGCACCTTTGACCCGGAAGTGAGGAGGCAGCCATGGGAAAGCTCGGCAAGACGGCAGCCGTGACCACGGCGACCAAGCCCCTGTGGACCGCCAGGGCCGCGGCGAAGGCGGGGAAGACCGCCCCCGCCTGGTCCGCGAAGGCGGTACGCGTCCTGGGTGGCGAGGACGCCGTCGACGTGCTCACCCGCCAGCACCGGCAGATCAAGATCGGCTTCCTTCGGGCCGCTCTGCCGGGACCGCCGCGGCGCCGGAACTTCGACCGGCTCATGCGCCTGCTCGCCGTGCACGAAGCCGCCGAAGAGGCACACGTGCACCCGGTCGCACGCCGGGCCCTCGAGCACGGCCGCGAGCTGGCCGCCCGCCGCCGGCAGGAGGAGAAGGAAGCCAAGGAACTGCTGGTGGCGCTGTGGCGCACCGGACCGGAAGGACGTGGATACCTGCGGCTGCTGAACCAGGCGCGGCGCGCGGTCACCGGCCACGCGGCGCGCGAGGAGCGAGAGGAGTTCGCCGCCCTGCGCGAGGCGGTGAGCGCGACTCGGCTGCGGATGCTCGGCGCCGAGGTGAAACTCACCCAGGCCTACGCGCCGACCCGGCCGCACCGCTGGGTCAACAACGAGGCCACGAACAAGCTGGCCGCGCCCCTCCTGGGCCCCCTCGACCGGGCCCGCGACGCCGTCCGCCACCGCATGGCACGCTGACGCCCGGCCGCGCCCCGCACCCGGGCACCGGCCTGACGGCACCGGCTCGACGCGACTGACCTGGCGGTACAGGCCTGGCGGCATCGCCATGAGTGACAGGAGGTACGGCGGGGACCCGGTCGAGAGAGCAGTGTGCAGGCCGCCGATCCGCACCGCTCCGGACGTCTCGGAGACCGAGGGACGGGGTTGGCCGCCGGTGCCTCCCGCACCGGACAGGAGATCAGCGCGGACGTGACAGCCGCGGATCACCGCGGTGATCGCCACCCGCTGGACGAGGAGGTCCAGTGTGCTCAGTCCCCTCCTCGCAGTGCTGGCCGCCCTGGCGAACGCCCTGGCGTCCGCGCTTCAGCGCAAGGCCGCACGGGAGGAATCCACCACGCAGAACCTGCGCCTTCGCCTGGTGTGGCATCTGCTGCACCGGCCCGTGTGGCTCGGGGGAGTGCTGTCGCTGATCGCGGGTTTCCTGCTGCAGGCGGTCGCTCTGGGATCGGGTCCGATCTCGGAGGTGCAGCCGCTGCTCACCCTGGACCTGCCGGCGGCCCTGATCCTCTCCGGATTCTTCTTCGGGAGCCGGCTGGGCCGCCGCGAGTGGGCGGCCTCGGCGGTCATGGCCGCGGGCGTGGCCGGGCTGCTGCTCGCGCTGGGGCCCGGCCACGGCATGTCCTCGTCGGTCTCCTGGACCGGCTGGCTGATCGGCGGAGGAATCAACGTGCTGCTGATCGTGGCCGGTGTCCTGTGGGCGCGCCGGGCCTCGGGCACCCGCCGGGCCGCTCTGCTCGGAGTGACGACCGGATGCGCCTTCGGGCTGACCGCCGCACTCATCAAGGCGGTGACGAACACCTATTCCCACGGCCTGGCCGCTGTGTTCACCGGCTGGGAGCTGTGGTCCATGATCGCGGTCGGCGCGTGCGCGATGTTCCTGCTGCAGTCGGCGATGAACGCGGGCGGCCTGCTGGTCACCCAGCCCGGCCTGACGATGGCCGACCCCGTGATCGGCATCCTCTGGGGCGTGCTGGTCTTCCGTGAGGAGGTGCGTGGCGGCCTGTTCATCCTGCTCGCCGTCGCGTGTGCCGCGGCGGCCGGGACGGCCGTGATGACGCTGTCCCGCTCGCCGCTGCTCAGCGACACGTCGGACGGCCAGGAAGAGGCCGGCCGGGCCGGTGAGGGCGCGGACGGCGCCGCGCGGCCGGAGGGCACGGGCTGAGCGGGCGCCCCGAGCGCTGTTCCCACCGATCGGCGACCGGGGACCGCGGGGCCCGGGCGCTCAGCCGGCATGTGGCAATGTCATCGGCATGTCATGCCCCTTCTGCCGGCTCATCCGTGAAGACAGCGCCCAGTGGGTGGCCCGCGCGCCGTCCGCCTGCGCGTTCACCCCCCTCAACCCTCTCGCCCCCGGGCACACCCTGGTGATACCGACCGCTCACCACGCCGATGTCTTCGACACTCCCGCCGAACTCCTGGCCGAGACCGTCGCACTGGTCCAGCGCCTGGCCCGCGCCATGCGCTCCGCGCTGCACGCGACCGGCGTGAACGTCCTCAACGCGAGTGGTGCGGGATCGGAGCAGTCGGTGCCGCACCTGCACTTCCACGTCGTCCCGCGGTGGCCGGACGACGGCATCTCCACCTGGCCGGCCGGGCAGTCCCGGCATCGGTTCGCCGGCGACCCGGCCACCGAACTCGCCCATGCCCTGGCCGCTGAGGAGCGTCCCTGGAACTGAACCAGGAGCGACGTTCGTGAACGAAGCCACGGTGCCGTGTCCGGCGGCCGCGCTCGCGGACGATCGGGCAGGAGCATCAAGGTAACCAGCCGCTCACCGGGGCCCGCCTGGGTCAGCGACCGGTGCGAAGCTGATGAGGGCATAGGGGGAGGCCGGGGATCTCGCGCACCCTCCCCGGGATCTCGCGCACCCTCCCCGGGACCTCGCGCGCCCTCTGCGGAACCTCCGCGCGCTCCCGGTCCTCACGCGCTTTCCCAGGTCCTCACGAGGTGCTGCCGACGTGTATCAGCGCACGGAAGGCGAGTCCCCACGCCGGAACTAGTATGGGAAGCGAACTAGTACCGATCTGCGCCTAACCTCATACAGGGAGTGTCATGTCCGGCAGCGAGAACCACGTGACCTTCAGGCACGGCCAGGAGTTCCTGGCCGCCATCTCGGAGCGCTGGAACTACCAGATCCTGCGCGAAGTGTTCTTCGGTGTCGGCCGATTCGGCGAACTCAAGCGGGCGCTGGGCATCTCGGCGAACATCTTGACCGCGCGGCTCAACAGCCTGATCGAGCTGGGCCTGCTCACCAAGCGCGCATACCGCCAGGACAAGCCGTGGTACGAGTACCAGCTCACCGACAGCGCCCGGGAGCTCGTCGTCCCCGCCATCGCGGCCGTCACCCGCTGGGCCGAGGCCCATGCGAGCGACGGCGACGGCGCGCGCCACCGGTTCCTGCACACCGTGTGTGACAGTCCGACCGATCCCTACCTCGCATGCAGCAACTGCCACCGACCGGTCGAGGCGTCGACCCTGCGCCCCCTGCCCGCCGAGCAGGGTGACACGGAGACGACGGGCGCCGGCTGACCGCGCGGGATCCGATGGGACGTGATCCGGACCACGAGGCAGTGTAGTAGCGTTTCAGGACTAGTTCGAATACGCTACTAGTCAGCGGCCGGATCGCGCCGCGCTCCGACTCCTGGAGGACGATCATGCCGAGCACCCCGAACCGGCTCGAAGGCGTCACCGAGAGGCTGATCCCCACGTCACTGGGCCTGATCAACGTGCGCGTCGGCGGCCGCGCCGACGGCCGGCCCATGGTGTTCTGGCCGAGCCTGATGATGGACGGCACCATGTGGGAGTACCAGTACGAGCACTTCGCCCCGACGCACCGCGTCGTGCTCATCGACAGCCCCGGGCACGGCAAGTCCGACGCGCTGCGGAAGATCATCGACCTGGAGGACTGCTCCACCGTCCTCGTCGAGATCCTCGACGCGCTCGGCATCGGCAAGTGTGTCCTGGTCGGCAACAGTTGGGGCGGCATGCTCGCCGGGGTCTTCCCGGCCTACCACCCGGAGCGGACCGCGGCGGCCGTCGGCATCAACTGCACCGCCTCGCTGCCCACGACGTTCGAGAGCGTCTGGGCCACCGCTCTGGCCGCGTTCCTGTCGCTGAACTCGACGATGCCCGCGCTTGCCGCCAAGGCCGCGCGCCGCGCGTTCGCCGGGCCGAGTGCGGAGGCCTCGAATCCCGGGTTCGTCGAGTTCACCAAGGTCGTGCTCCGGGACGACCCGAAGTCCGTGGCATGGGCACTGCGCAGCATCCTGATCGGCCGCAAGGACGAACACCGCCGCCTCGGCACGATCAAGGACGTGCCGGTCCTGATCATCGCCGGCGAGGAGGACAGCCAGTTCCCCGTGCACGTGGTCCGGAAGATGGCCGAGGCCATCCCGGACAGCGCCTTCCGCGTCCTCGGGCACACCGCCCACCTCGCCGCGCGCGAGAACCCCGCTGCGGTCAACGCCGAGATCGACGCCTTTCTCGCCGCCCTGCCCACCGCGGCCTGACCACGACGGAGCGCACCACGCCATGGCGAACACGGCACACCCGACGAACGTCCCCGCCTGGGTCCTGAAGTTCATGGACGCCATCGACACCCTGTCGTTCGACGAAGGCTTCGCCCCGCTCACCGACGACACCGACCTGTACTTCGGCACCGCGCACATCCACGGCGTCGAAGCCATCAAGGCATTCTTCGTCAAGATCGACGAGCCGTTGGACATCACTCACGAGGTACTGGAGTTCTGGACCGCGGACAACGGCGTCAGGCTGCTGCGCGGCGAGGCGACGATGGCCAAGAAGAGCGAACCGGACCGCGTCGTCCGCGCCCCGTTCACACATATCTTCTACCTGGCAGCGGAGGACGAACCGGTCCGTGTCCGCGAACTGCGCATCACCGCGGGCCCGTTGGAGACCCATGCGGTCATGTGACTCCCTCCGGCACACGGTGCCCCGTCCTCCGGCCGTGAAGAGGGCGGGGGCCCGGAAGACCATGCGCCCGTCTTCGACCGGGCGACCGGTGACGGACCGGTCGACCGGCGGCGACCGGTCGCGGCTCCCCCTCTTTCGCGCGCCGGCGGGACCGTCCGCGCACGCGCGGGTCGTCGGCGGTGCGCGCCCGAAGGCGCGATGTCCTGCGGGCGCGCCGCCGGGGTTCCGGTTCAGGCGTTGTAGCCACCGTGGGCGTCCAGCACCGCGCCCGTGATGTACGACGCGGCGGGGCTCGCCAGGAAGGCGATCGCCGCGGCGATTTCGTCGGGGTGACCCATGCGCTGCAGGGACAGCGAGCTGACCAGGGCCTTGAGGGTCTCGGCGTCCGGCGGCTCCATGCCGCCCTCCATCAGTCCGGCCTCCACGACGTTGGCCGTGATGTTCCGGGGCCCGAGGTCCCGTGCGACCCCCATGGTGTACCTCTCGATCCCCGACTTGGTCGCCGAGTAGTCGGCCAGGCCCGGGGCGCCGACCCGGGAGCCCAGTCCCGAACTCACCGTGATGATGCGGCCGCCCGCGCGCAGCACTCGGGAGGCGGCCCGGATGACGGCGATCACGCCGAGGTAGTTGGTCGCGTGCATCCGGTCCAGTGCGGCGGTGTCGGCGTCGGGGTCGTCCACCCTGCGGCCCTGCTCCACCGAGATCGCCGCGTTGTTGACGAGGATGTCCAGGCCGCCGAAGTGCGCGACCACGTCGTCGATCAGCGCCGGCGCCCGGCTCGTGTCCGCCTGGTCGGACTGGAAGGCGACGGCCTTCGCTCCCTTGCCGTGCACCTCGTCGACGACGGCCTGCGCCTGCTTCTCGGAGCTGACGTAGGTGAAGGCGACATCGGCGCCCTGCTCGGCCAGCAGTCGCACGGTCGCGGCTCCCAGTCCCCGCGACCCGCCGGTGACCAGGGCGACCTTGCCCGTGAGTGGCTTGCTCATTCTTCTCACCTCGTTGATTGACCGTTCCCGGCAGTCGCAACATTAATTGTTACGACAGCTTGATGCAACCTTCGCTGTTACGACTGTGCTGCCGTAGCATGAAGCGTCGCGGCTGAGAGGAGGGGTTCATGAGCGCCAACAGCAGGCTGACCATTGCCGCCCACGCGCTGACCTGGATCGGTCTCTACCAGCGCCAGGGCCATGAGGTCGCCACCTCCGAACAGATCGCGACCAGCGCGAACACCAACCCCGTGGTGATCAGGCGCCTGCTCGGCGAACTGCGCAGGGCCGGGCTCGTGGAGTCCCGCAGAGGCGTGGGCGCGGGCTGGTCACTGGCGCGCGAGCTGGCGTCGATGACCCTGCTCGACGTGTACGAGGCGGTGGAACCCGGCCCGCTGTTCGCGATGCACCGCACCACCCCGGACCAGGGATGCGTGGTGGGTCACGGCATCCAGCCGGCGATGCAGGGCATCTACGCGGGCATCGAGGAGACCCTGAGACACGAGCTGGCCCGCGTCACGCTCGAGAACGTACTCCAGGACGTCCTCGCGGCACCTCGTCAGTCTCCCGTCGAAGCCTGACCTCACCCTGGCGGCAACTCCGGCCCTTCGAGCCGGAGTTCGGCTCCGGGCGGGCCTGCCGTCCGTGGGAAACGCCGGACCGGACCCCACAGCGCACGGCGACGCGAGGGCGCCGCCCCGGTCCGTAAGGGTGAGCACCCCGGGGCACCGGCGGGCCGAGACACACGCCGGCCCAGACGCCCACCGGCTCACCGGCAGGACCTGCGGCAGAGTCTTGCAGTCGTTGACGATCCGCAGGGCGGCTCCGGCCGCTTCGGCCGCCCTGGGTAACTGGCGTGCACGAGACGGCCCTTGCGTGGCACCGCCGAGCGCCGGAAGGTCCTCGTGGTCTTGTCCGCCTCCCGTCAGCCGCCCCACACCGACCAGGGCGCCGATCCGTGTACGGACGCCAGGATGCCCAGCACGGCGAGGTCGGCGATGCCCAAGCCCAGTCCCAGCAGGGCGCGGAAGCGACGGGGCGTGCCCCGGCGGAGCGCGACGAGGGCCAGGACGATCGCGATCGGGCCCAGGAGGACGTTGAGGACGAGCAGTCCGACGAGGCCGAGCACGAAGGAGGCCACCGCCATCCCCTCGGTGTCCCGACGGCCCGTCGCCTGGGAGGCAGGCGCGGTCAGCCTCATGCCCGGGCCCTCCTCGGGTCGTGCCGGCGCCTGCGCTCGCGCACGGTGAAGACCGCGAGCCAGACGAGAATGACCGCTGCGAGGACCAGGGTGACGGGCCACGGGAGATAGGCGGCCGCTCCCACCAGGAGCCCCAGCAGGAGCAGCGCGACGACCAGGAAGAGCATGCTCACCTCCCCCGGCGGGGGCGGCCGCACGACGGGTGCGGGCCCGGTGACGGTGAGTCCGATGTCTTCCTCAGCCCCTTGCTCAACGCGTTCATGACACTCAAGTGCCCGCGCCGCGCATCCTCACGCCGGTCACAGTGGCATCACGGGCCTACGGGGCCCACCGAGTCGACGGTGGGTACAGCCGGTCCGGCATGGAGACCGTCGGCCCTACCGCGGCCCGGCATCTGCGGGCTGCTGGTTGCGCGTAGACGAGGGTCTCCCTGGCAGACATCGGCTCGGGTGGCCCTCGTCCGGGGTGCGGGCCTTGGGGGCCTTTCCGCGTTGAGTTCGCGCCCCGGACCGCGCGGGGTCGATCTGGAGATAGCGTGATCCCCGTGACGGCTGAACACGAGGCGCTGGTCGGCGGGATGATGAACGCGGGGGCGGTCTTCCGCCGGGGGGAGTCGGTGGAGCGCCCTGCACCGCGCAACGCGCGCGCCCTGCACGCCTATCTCCTGGCGCTGAAGGAGCACGGCTTCGACGCGGCCCCGGTCCCTGTCGGTCTCACCGCTGACGGCCGTGAGCAGTTGACCTTCATCCCGGGCGACGTGGCTCTGCCGCCGTACCCGGACTGGGCCATGACCGACGCTGCCCTTGAATCGGTGGGGCGCCTGCTGCGGCGCCTGCATGCGACCAGCGCGGCTGTGGCGGTCGACCGCGATGCCGAGTGGTCCCGGGATCTGGCCGACCCGGAGGGGGGAACGATGCTGTGCCACAACGACGTGTGCCCGGACAACGTCGTCTTCCGTGACGGCCGTGCCGCCGCCCTGATCGATTTCGACCTGGCGGCTCCCGGCCGTCCCCTGTGGGACGTCGCCATGTGCGCCCGGTACTGGGTGCCCGTGCTGGATCCTCGATCCGCGGCCGCTGTCCACCCCGCTGGGCTGGACGCGCCTGCGCGGCTGCGGATCCTTGCCGACAGTTACGGCCTCCCGGCGGGTGACCGCGCCGACTTGCCCCGCGTCATCGAACAGGCCACGGAGGTCTGCCGGGCCTTCGTCGCCCGCCGTGTGGCCGCCGGTGACCCCGTCTATCTCCAGGCGTTGGCCGAACGTGGTGGATGGGAGCGCTGGGACCGTTTGCAGACCTGGCTGGCCGACCACCGCAAGACGTTCACGGCCGCCCTGCTGAACTGACCGGCTCGCACGTTTCCGCCCCGGGCGCGACGCCGCCGTCCACGCTCCGAGGTCTTCGCCCTGGACGACGACCTGCCCCGCGGTCGTCGGCAGTGTCCTGCCACGACCTCGTGACGTGGACCGGCCGTAGGCACGTGCACGAGCAGATTCACGACACCGTCCTTCCGGACGGCGCTGATGTCGCAGACCTGCCAGCCGGTGCCCCGCTCCGCCTGCTGAACTGATCGTGCAAGAGCACACACATCACAGGACGGATTCCATGGCTGCATCCACCACCGCCACCAGGCGCGGTCCTGGCGGGGCCGGTTCACCGCCCCGCTCCCCGGTGACCGGCTGGCTGGCCGTCGTCGCGGTCATGCTGGGCATCTTCTCCATCGTCACCACAGAAATCCTCCCCATCGGACTTCTGACCAGGATCGGCGCCGGCTTCAGCGTCTCCGACGGCATGTCCGGGCTGATGATGACCATGCCCGGCTTCCTCGCGGCGATCGCCGCCCCCGTCGTCACCGTCGTGACCGCGCGGATCGACCGCCGCCTGATGCTGTGCGTCTTCATGGCCCTGCTCGCCGCAGCGAACTTCCTGGCGGCAGCAGCCCCCGACTACTGGCTGGTCCTGGTCTCCCGCGTCGTCGTCGGCATCGTGATCGGCGGCTTCTGGTCCATCGGCGTCTCACTGGCCGAACGCCTGGTACCCGCCGAATCCGTCGGCCGAGCCACAGCGGTGATCTTCTCCGCAGTGCCGTTGGGCTCCGTGCTCGGTGTGCCGGCCAGCACACTCCTCGGCGAACTGGCCGGTTGGCGCACCGCGTTCACCGCCATGGGCGGGCTCACCGTCGCCGTCCTGGTCATGCTGTTGATCGTCACGCCCCCACTGCCACCTCACCGGACCACTCGCCTGCGCGTACTGCGCGGCATGCTCGGCAGCATCGCCACCCGATTCGCACTGCTCCTGACCGTTCTGGTCGTGCTGGCGCACTTCGGCACGTACACCTACGTCACACCGTTCCTCGAGCAGGTCACCGACGTCAGCTCCGGGCTCGTCACCGTTTTTCTGCTCGTCTACGGAGCAGCGGGCATCCTCGGCAACTTCCTGGGCGGCTCCCTGGTCGCGCGCCACCCCCGGGCCACCTTCGGCACCGCCGCCGCCTTGCTTGCTGCCGCCACCTTGCTCCTGCCCGTTCTGGGCCATGGGAAAGCGGGAACGGTCGTCCTCCTCATCGTCTGGGGCGTGGCATACGGGGCAGTCCCCGTCTGCTCCCAGACGTGGTTCATCAAGGCGAGCCCCGACACCCCCGAAGCCGCTTCCGTCATGTTCACCGCGTCGTTCCAGGCCACGATCTCCCTGGGCGCTCTGACCGGTGGACTCGTCGTCGACGCCGGCTCGCCCTCGACGGTCATGCCCCTGGGCGGCGTGACAGCCGCCCTTGTGGTCGTTGCCGTAGCGGTCCACTACGCCCGACGCCTGCCATGGCCGGACGACGCCTGACCGGCCTCGGCTCTCATGGGCAGGCAGGGATGGTCAAGCGCCGCTGGAAAACGCCCTGTTCAGCAGGTACGGCACAGCGGAGCCGCCCTTCAGGCCGTCCGCGGGCCGGGGACTGTCCGTCCAGGAACCGGCTTGTGCGCAGTCGCCGGTGAGTCCGGTGCGTTCGGTGAGTCCGGTGGAGGCGACGAAAGGCTCTGGCCTCCTCGGCCGGGGCCGAGCACTCCCACCAACCACTACCGAACTGTCACGGGCTGTGCGGCGGTAGCCGCCGCGTGATCCGGTTGAACAGGTCCGTCAGCGGCTCGCCGACGTACCGACCGAACTCGGTCAGCCCGTAGGTGACCTGCGGCGGCGTCGTCGGCTCCACCTCCCGCCGGACCAGGCAGTCCTGGACCAGCGCGCGCAGGGTCTGAGTGAGCATCTTCTCGCTGATCCCCTGGATGCTGTTGCGCAGCTCGTAGAAGCGAAGGTCCTTGCTCCGCAAGGCGATCAGCACCCAGACACCCCACCTGCTGGTCACGTGGTCGACCATCTCGCGCGCGGGGCAGTCAGTGTGAAACACCTCATACTGGTTGCCTGCCTCGGCCTGCGTCACCTGCGCGCCTTCCTTCATGTTCGGAGCTTACCTCTGGGTATGTCCTTACGGAAAGTAAGAGCGCTTCCTAGTGTCAGTCACCCCAGTTCACAACCGACCAGGAGTTGAACATGATCGTGGTGACCGGAGCCACCGGGAATGTGGGCCGACCTTTGACGCGGGCCCTGGCTGACGCGGGCGAGCAGGTGACGGCGGTGTCGCGGCACGCGATGGCGATGCCGGACGGAAGCCGGCATGTGGCGGCCGATCTGGCCGAGCCGTCGAGTCTCGCACCCGCCTTGGACGGGGCGAAAGCGCTGTTCCTCCTGCTGTCCGGCGACCTGCACGCCCCCGAGGCCAGTCCGGCCGACATCATCGCTCTGGCCGCCGCCAGCGGGGTCCGCCGACTCGTCCTGCTGTCTTCGCAGGGCGTGGCGACCAGGCCGCTCGGCCCGTCAAGGGTCGCGATGCGCGCGGTGGAGGACACGCTGCGGGAGTCCGGCCTGGACTGGGCCGTCCTGCGACCGGGCGGCTTCGCCTCCAACGCGCTGGCCTGGGCGCAGTCCGTCCGCACGCAAAAGACGGTCGCCGCGCCCTTCGGCGATGTCGGGGTGCCGGTCGTCGACCCGGCGGACATCGCCGAGGTCGCGGCGGCCTGCCTACTGGACGACCGGCACACCGGCAAGGTGTACGAGCTGACCGGCCCCGAGGTGATCACACCACGTCGGCAAGCGGAGACGATCGCCGCCGCGCTCGGCTCGCCCCTGTCGTTCCACGAACTCACCCGCGAGGAAGCCAAGGCCATGATGACCCGGTTCGTACCGGCTGAACTCGCGGACGACACCTTGGACATCATCTCCGCCCCGAACCCGGCCGAACTGCGGATCAGCCCGGACGTGGAACGAGTCCTCGGGCGTGCCTCGCGCCCCTTCGACAGCTGGGTCGCCCGCAACATCGCTGTTTTCCGCTGAGGCACGACTCGACCGAAGCACCCTGGCGGCCTCGTGCGGCTCCGGCCGCGCGAGGCCTCGTCCACCTCCGCAAGTGTCTGTTCCACGCAGGGATGGCAGCCAGGACCGCGCGGCCGACAACGTCCTTGGTGCTGCGGACGGTTCCCACGCCTCGTGGTCGTTGCGGTAGCCGGGCAGCGGCCGGCCGACGGCGACGACAAGGGGAGTGTCAGCGTCGTTGACGGCCCGGTGGTGGGGGAGTGCCGGCAGTCCTTCGACTGCTCGGCGATGATGCGGTCAAGGGCGGGCACCAGGATTCCGTCCGTGATCAGTGCGGTGGCCTCGCGGAACCGTCTGCGCGGCCGGAGCGCGAGCGACGGCCCGAGGCGGTCGATGAAGCGATCGGCCGTGGAATCCGAGCTGTCGAACGGCGCCGCGAGCTGACGTTGTGTCAGAGTGCCGCGCCGGTGTACGACGACGAGCAACGCCCGTTTCTCCAAAAGCATTTACGGCTGGCCCTTGCTGACCGGTCCGCGCCTTCGCGCCGAGGCTCGGTGACCGGCTTGTCGAACTGACGCGGACTGAGCCCGCTGAACGAGGTGCTTCCAGGACGGCTCGCAAGCAGTGATCACCCCAGCCGCGGCGAGATGGTCTCAAAGATCGACGGCATGGCACGATGACCGCCATGTCAGGTCAGGTCTGGGTGTCACTCATATCGCTGGGCGGCGTCGTCCTCGGTGGTTCGTTGTCCTATCTCGTCCAGCACAGGACTCAACTCTCGGCGGAACGCGCTGAACAGCAGCGGCAGCGGATCGCTCTGTCGGAAGCCCGGCGCGGGGAACGGCTGGCGCTGCTGGAGCGGTTCATCGAGGTGTCGGCAGAGGCCGAACGCTGCGCCTACACCCGGCCGGCGGAGTGGGACGACACCCATGCCTGGTACCTCGCGACCCGGAAAGTCATGGCCAGGTTCTGGGTCGCGGATCGGCTCATCCGCATCCAATTCCCCCTGCGCGTGCACGACGCCGCACACGCGCACTTCCTCGACCTCAACCGGACGGTGTGGGAAGGCCTGCCCGACGGCGAGAGCGTGCGGGACTACTTGGAGGGCAACCGACTGGCGTTTCTGGACGCGGCCCGTGCGGTCATGGGGTAGCCCAGCACATACCTCGCTACGTGGCCAGCCCCTGGTGTGTGAGGAGAAAAGCCGGACGACGGCCGATCACAGCCATGTCAGCTGATGACTGAGGTGGTCTTCACTGAGGCGATGCCCGGCGGAGGCGGCGGCGCTCAGGAGACCGGTCTCGCTGACCGGGGCGGGACCCGTGCCGGCCCTGTCACCGCCACCTGCGCGGTACCCGCTCCGGCAGACGCCTGACCAGCCACGCGCTGAGCAGGCCGAGAGCGGCACCGGCGACGACGTCACTGGGGTAGTGGGCGCCGGACTGCACCCGCTCCAAGGCCACCAGGGCGGCTGGTACCGCGCAGACCGTCCCGGCCGACGGCCACGAGGGGGTGACCGCCGCGGTGAACGCCACGGCTGCCGCGGTGTGCCCGGAGGGGAACGACGAGGAGCTGGGGCGGTCCTCGACCTCGTCGTGAGGAATCCATTCCTTGGGCGGCCGAGGCCTCCCACTCACCTGCTTGCACACGCCGTTGGACACCAGTTGCGCCAAGAGCAGAGCCGTCACGCCGGCGACCGCCGCCTTGCGACCCTCCCTTCCACCGACCCAGGCCATCGCCACGGCGGCACCGCACCACAACTTGCTGCCTTCCGCCGCTTCCTCCACCGCCGACAGCGTGCGGTGAAGCGCCGGCTCCCGCCAGGAGGCCATCCGCTCGGTCAGACGCCGGTCCATCTCGCGCACTGCGGCCAGCAACCTCATGACCTGCTGGTATCCCGCGTTCATCAGATCACTCACGTATCTCGAGTGATGAGTTCCCACAGTGGAGCACCCGGGGTGTCTGTCTCACGCATGCTCTGGCTGCCATGGTTCGGCGCCCGTCAGTCGGCACGGCGGATCATGCGCTGCCGGGTACCGGCAGCGGCCCCTCGTCACGCCTCCCGCCCGCTGGCCACGCTCCGGCACGTCCACCGCGCCGTGGCTCTCCCAGCGGTGAGGAGGCGCAGCAGGCCAGGATCGAGCCGATTCGCCGCGAGCCCGCCCCGCGGGCGTCCGTCGCATGCGCGAGGTATCAAACTGATGTTCGTATCAATGGTCTCTCGATGGCCGCCCGCGCGCGCTGCACGGGGCCTGAGCGAGTTCACCGGCAGGATGCGGACGGACCTCACATCGCCTCACTGACGGTGGAGGGGGGGCCAGGGCCGGCGATCGCCCAACGACAGGCCTGCCGCCGGTGAGGTCGTCACCGGCATCCTCCCAGCAGCTCCCGCGTCCCCTCACATCCGTCCGGTCCGCATCGGATCTCTGGGTACACGTGCCGGGTGACCATTCCCTCCGCGCCGACGTCCAGCGACTCGTCCCAGGGCGAGACCCCCGTGCTCAAGAAGGCACTGACGACGCCTCTGCTCTACTTCTTCATCCTCGGCGACGTGCTGGGCGCGGGCGTCTACGTCCTCGTCGGCCAGATCGCCGCGAAATCGGGCGGCGCCGTGTGGGTGCCGCTCCTCCTCGCCCTGCTGCTGTCACTTCTGACGGCCGCCTCGTACGCCGAACTCGCCACCAAGTATCCGCGGGCCGGCGGCGCCTCCCACTACGCGACCCTCGCCTACGGGCCCTTCACCGGCTTCCTCGCCGGATACTGCATGCTCGCCGCAGGCATCGTGTCCGTCGCGGCACTGGCCCGGGGGTTCGCCGGTGACTATCTGACCACCTTCGTCACCCTGCCCGTCGTGCTGGTGGCAGCCGTGTTCCTGGGGGCCCTGGCCCTCCTCAACGCCCGGGGCATCAGCGAGTCCACCCGGGCCAATCTCGTCGCCACCCTCGTGGAGGTCGGCGGTCTCCTGCTCGTCGCCGGCCTCGGCGTCTGGCTGTTCCTGCGCGGCGACGGCGACCCCGGCAGGCTCACCCGCCTCGGCACCCCCGGCACGGGGGCCGCCGCCGGAGCCCTGGGCGGAACGGTGCTCGCGTACTACTCCTTCGTCGGCTTCGAGACGTCCGTCAACGTGGCCGAGGAGACCCGTGACCCGCGACGCTCCTACCCCCGGGCCCTCTTCGGCGCCCTGGTGACGGCGGGGGCCGTCTACGTCCTCGTCGGGGTCGTCGCCTCGGCCGCCGTTCCCACCGCGACACTGGTCCACTCCAGTGGCCCGCTGCTCGAAGTGGTGAAGGAGGCGGGCGGTGTGCCGCCGAAGCTGTTCAGCGCCGTCGCCCTCGTCGCCGTCGCCAACGGCGCGCTGCTCACCGGCATCATGAGTTCCCGACTGGCCTACGGCATGGCACGCGACGGCCTCCTTCCCCGCTTCCTGACCCGGGTGCTTCCGGGGCGCCGTACCCCCTGGGCCTCGATCGCCACCACGACAGCCGTGTCCTTCCTGCTGGCGCTCACGGGAGACGTGGCGACGCTCGCCTCGACCCTCGTGCTCCTGCTCCTCGTGGTGTTCTTCATCGTCAACACCGCCGTCCTCGTCCAGCGGCGCGACCGGCCGGCCCGGTCGCACTTCCGGGCGTACACGGCCGTCCCCGTCCTCGGAGCAGTGTCCTGCGTGGTGCTTGCCACCCAGGTGGAGGCCGAGGTGTGGCTTCGCGGGCTGGGTGTCATCGCGGTCGGCGTGGTTCTGGGGGCCGTCGCCACCGTGCGCCGGCGCCGGTCCGCGTCCTGAACGAGGGCCACCGGGCGCAGGCTGCGGGCCACTTCCCGCGGAAACCTCACGGGCCGCGAGACCCGCCAGATCCGGCGACGATCCGCGCCTTCGCCGTACCGCCCCCGCCCTTTTCTGCTGCTGTCGCTCGCGTCTCCTCGTACGCCGCGACGGGATCGTCGTCGCCCACGCGCGAGAGGGCGCGGGACGACTGGGTCAGTGGGTCTGCTGGGGGCAGGTGGCGTGGATGACGTGGTCGACGACGTCGTGGAGGCTGGAGCGGTGCCGGTAGGCGGCGCGCTGCCGGTCGGCTCCGTTTCCCCGGGTGCGCAGGCGGTCCCACTGGGTGCGTACCAGGTCGAGGTCGCCGTTGCGGTGCAGGGCGTGGGAGATGGCGCGCAGCATGTGCTCGGTCTGCCTGGTCTGAGGGAGCAGCCGGCGGGTGACGGGGTCGAGGGCGTGTCCGCTCAGACCGTCGCGTGCCGCCCGCCAGCAGGCCGCGCGCAGCATCTCGGGGGCGGGCCGGGGTGCCGGATCGCCGGCGCGGACGGCGGTGAGGGCGGTGGCGGTGAGGGCGCGGACGACGGCGGCGAGCAGGACGGTGTCCTCGGGGGTGAGCCCCGCGTCCGCGACGCGTACCTCCATGGTGGGCAGGTGGTGGGAGGGGCGGATGTCCCAGTAGAGGCCGCCGCGGTCCATGACGGTCCCCGTGGCGATGAGCTCTTCGACCAGGCTCCGGAAATGGGCGGGGGACTCGAAGTAGGGCGGTGGGCCGGCCACCGGCCACCGCCCCCAGGTGGTGGTGCGCCAGCTCGCGTAGCCGGTGTCGCGGCCGGCCCAGTACGGCGAGTTCGCGGTGAGCGCGATCAGCGTGGGCAGCCAGGGCCGCAGGTGGTTGCTCACTTCGATCGCTTCACCCGGATCGGCCACGCCGACGTGTACGTGACACGCGCACGCGCTCTGCTCGTCGTCCAGGGCGCGGAACAGGGACAGGCTTTCCGCATAGCGCGGGCCCGGGGTGAGGGGCACGGGGGTGACCAGGCCGAGGACGGGGGATCCGCTGGACGCGATGCGCAGGCCGCGGCCGGCGGCGGCGCGTGCCAGGACCGCTCGCGTGGCGCGCAGCTCTTCGGCTGCCTCGCTCAGGCGGGTGTGCGGCTCGGTACGCCCTTCGATCTGATAGCGGGTCAGTTCGGTGCCGACGCGGTGGCCGAGCTGACCGGCGGCCGTGGCGGCGACTTGCGGACCCTGGGGACTGACGGTTCTGGTGACGGGATCGACGAGGAGGAACTCCTCCTCCACCCCCACCGTCAGCGGAGCGGCCACCCCCACCGGGGCGGCGGGGCGGATGGCGGGGACGTCGTCCGGCGGTGACTGCTGCTGCGGCTGACTGGTCATGGTGGTGCACTGTGGCAGAGGACGCTGCCTGACACGAGGCGAAACGGCGCACTCGTCCGGTTCGGGACCGAGCGAGGGAACGCACGCCCGCGTGCGCCCAGCAGGCCGGCCACCTCCCCTGGCCCGGCGTCGGCTGTTCGCGGAGCCGGTCAAGGGCAGGCGAAGGCAGCGGTGACACGTCGGTCCGCACGGTCTTCCCGGCTGGTCACGGTGCGTAGCACACTCCTTGGTCAGGGGCACCTTCCTCGCAGCGTCGCCGGTCCCAGGGGCCGCGTGTCAGCAGCCATATCTCCTCGGACCGGGTGAGCGCGTCCGTGACCTCCCTCCGGACCCCTGCCAGAGGCACGAGCGCCGCCTCTCTCGCATCGGGACCCTCGGCTACGAGCCCGAGCGGGACTGCCGGCCGGGGCGACGCCCGTGTAGACGGAGCGCTTCGGGGCAGGCGAGGCGGGACACCTGGGGCGTAGGAGGTTGCGTGTTCGAGGGCTTCGAGCTGACACGGTGCGAGGGGAACGGTGCTCGTCTGCGGGTGCGTCACGGCGGCGGGGGACCGGCAGTGCTGCTCCTGCACGGTCACCCGCGCACCCACGCGACCTGGCACCGCGTCGCCCCCTTGCTGGCCGCGTCCGGTCACACGGTGGTCTGTCCCGACCTGCGCGGCTACGGTCAGTCCGACAAGCCCCCTACCGACCCGGACCACCGGCCGTACTCCAAGCGAGCCATGGCCGACGACTGCCTCGCGGTCATGCGTCGCCTCGGACACGAGCGGTTCGCCGTCGTCGGACACGACCGGGGCGCGTACGTGGCCACTCGCCTCGCCCTGGACCACCCGGAAGCGGTGTCGGCCGTGAGCGTCCTGGACGCCGTCCCCCTCGGGGAGGCCCTGCGACGCTGCGACGCGGCGTTCGCCGCGAGCTGGTGGCACTGGTTCTTCCTCGGACAGACCGACAAGCCCGCCGAACGCGTCATCAATGCCGACCCCGACGCCTGGTACAAGGCCACACCCGATCAGATGGGCGCCGAGGCGTACGAGGACTACCACCGCGCCGTTCACGACCCCGCGACCGTGCACGCCATGTGCGAGGACTACCGCGCCGGTCTCGGTGTCGACCGGGAACATGACGACGCCGACCGTCGGGCCGGCCGGCGCATCGAATGTCCGCTGCAGGTGCTGTGGGCCACCCGCGACGACATGGCCGACCTCTACGGCGACGTGCTGGGCGTGTGGCGGGACTGGACGGGCAATCGGCTGGAAGGGGGTTCCGATCGACTCCGGACACCACATCGCCGAAGAGGCGCCCGAAGCGCTCGTCGTCGCCCTGCGGCAGTTCTGGCGGAGCACCGAAGGGCACGGCCCCCGCCAGGAGCACACACCCGGCCCGCGCAATCGCTGAGCGGCCGGTCGAAGCGCCGGGTCACCGTCCGCTGACGCTTGCCGGACCGGACCCGGACCGGACCGGACCTGGACCCGGGCGCGGGGCCGTCATGGACCACGCGTGTCATGACGGGGAACCCGGAGCCGGGTTACTCGGGCGTTCGGGAGCACTCGCCGGGAGGCAGGCTGCCGAGCGGGTTCCGCCGCTGTCCTCCCGCACCCGGGAGCCGCGCGAGCTGGACCGCGCCTGCTGCCCTCGTCAGGGGGTGGGGCCGGGGACGGGGGCGGTGGCGTAGCGGCTGGAGATGCGGCGGTCGAGCTGCTCGTCGAGTTCCTCGCCCTGGGCGAGGGCGTCGCGCAGGTCGCGGAAATACTGCACGAACAGGTCCGGGGTGAAGGTGGCCAGGAAGGTGGCCGGTTCGTCAGCGGGGTTGGCGAAGGTGTGCGGCGCTTCGGTGGGCGCGAGGACCAGGGTCCCGGGCGGGGCGTCCCAGGTGCGGTCGCCGGTGGTGAAGCGAACCGTGCCGGACAGGACGTAGAAGCCTTCGTCGTGCCCGGCGTGGCGGTGCAGCGGCGGCCCGCTGCTGCGCGGTGCGAGGGTCGCCTCGCACAACGCGAGCCGGTGTCCGGTCCTGCCGCCGTCCTCCAGGACGCGGATCCGGATCGGCCCCAGTTCGATGACCTCTCCGTCGCCCGGCCCCACGATCGATACTTCCTGTGCCATGCGCTCACGTTACGGCCCGGCAGCCGGCCGGCGGGATGGACGCCACGAGGCGGGCCGCCCCCCTGCGCCCGAAGTTCAGCCGGTCGGTCCACCCGGCGGCCGGACGGTGCGCGAGCCCGGTCCTGCGCGGCACGATCGGCCCGAGGACGGCGAACGGAACGCGGCTCGGCCGGCGGTGACGAGTCCGGCCTTCATGGCAGACCGGCCGGTCTTGTCCTCCTTCTGGCTGCCCCGGCGACCGAGGGGACCCGCCCGCTGCGTCTCGGCTCACCTCACGGCGGGCCGGGCGCCGAGGCCGAGAAGGCGCAAGGGCCTGACGGACGCACAGGACCGGCGTGGAGCCGTTCGGCGAAGTGGCGTGGCCCGTCCGGCATCAGCGCGCGACGCCGCGCATCAGGTGCTGGAGGCCGCGTTCGCCGGCCGGAGTCCGCGCCCCTGCCCGCACGCCGGCGCTGATGAGGTGTTGAGCGGCCGGCACACGGAACGTGGAGGCCCAGGCGTCGTTCTCACGGCGGAGACGTTTCCGGAAGTCGCGGACGGGCAGCGAACGCTCGGCCGCTTCGATGACACCGCCGGGCACCGCGGCGATGTTGCGGGCGACACGGTCGGCGTACTCGTCGAGCTCTTCAGCCGGCAGGGCCCGGTTGATCCAGCCGTAGGACGCCGCGGACTCGGCATCGAACAAGTCGGCGGCGAGGACCACCTCCGGCGCGGCGGTCGCGCCCCACGCGGTCCCGGAGGTACTGCGTTCCGCCTCCGCCGGGGACGCTGCCCATGAGCGCTCCGGTCTGACTTTCAACCCCCTGTGCGCTGACGTCGGCCCGGCGGACGCTCGGGGCACCGATGTGCCCCCGCGTCCGCCATGCCGTGGCCCCGCTGCTCAGACTGCGGTGGCACCAGACGCCAGGGTGTCCCCGTCGGCGCCGTCCAGGGCCACGGCCAGGCTCCGGGGGCGCATGTCGGTCCACGTCTGTTCGATGTGGTTCAGGCAGGCGCGGTGACCGTCCGGGCCGTGCACGACGCTCCACCCGGCGGGCACGGCGAAGCCTTCCGGCCACAGCGAGTACTGGCCCTCCTCGTTGCGCAGCACGAGGAAGGTGCCGTCCTCGTCGTCGAAGGGGTTGCTCATGGAGTCCTCCAGGGACGGTCGGGTCAGGTCATCGCGACGAGTATGCGGCGCTCGCCGGTGAAGGGCTCGCGGCCGTGTGCCATCCGCATGTTGCTGACGAGCATGATGTCGCCCTGCCGCCAGGGCAGCGCGAGCGAGGCACGGTCGTAGGCGACGCGGACGGCCGCCAGATCGGCGTCGGGGATCGGACTGCCGTCCCCGAGCAGGGCGTTGCGGGGGAGGCCGTCCTCGCCGTAGGTCTCCAGGAGCACTTCGCGCAGGTCCGGCTCCAGGCTGGACAGGTGGAACAGGTGCGCCTGGTTGAACCACACCTCGGCTCCGGTGCCCGGGTCGACGGCGGTGGCCGGGCGGTGGTGGCGGGTGTGCAGGATGTCGCCGTCCCAGGAGAACTCCTGGCCGTGCGTGCGGCAGTGGCGTTCGACGTCGCCGCGGTCCTCGGTCTGGAACGCCTCCTGCCAGCTCAGTCCCATGTCGGCGCGGAACGTACGGGTGTAGACGACCCCCTTGGCGAACCGCTCCCTGACCTCGGCCGGGATCAGGTCGAGGACGACGCGGCCGTCGGCGATGGGCGTGGCACCGCCGAAGCCCGGCGCGGTGTGGCAGAAGAAGTACACCGCGGACGGCCAACTGGCCGCGTAGGAACTCTCGTTGTGCATCGGGATGGGCTGGTCGGCAGGGTACTCGGTCGAGGTGTAGATGTTCCCCTTGACCGCTCTGCGCGGGGTGGACCGCTCGGTGTAGCGCAGCAGGTCGCCGCCGACGGACCCGACCACGTCGTGGAAGCCGTCGATGCCGTCGCCGTCGGTGCGCAGGCCGTGCAGCAGGATCAGTCCGTCGGTGGCGAGGCGCTCGCGCAGGTGCGGGCCGTGGGAGCGCACCCAGTCGGGGCCCGCGTCGCCGAGCGGCCCCAGGTCGTATTCGGCGCCGGTGGTGAGTCCGCCGCCGCGGGGCCGGGGGGAGATCCCGCCGAGCGGCGTGAGCGTTACTGGCCAGGTCACTTGGGCACTCCTTCGGCGATGAGCGGTGCGGCGTCCGGCTGGGCCGCGAGGATGCGTCGCACGGTGCGTTCGCGCAGGACGGTGGTGAGTTCGAGGCGGATCCCGGCCCTGCGGGCCCCGGCGACCAGCTTCAGCGCGGTGATGCTGCTCCCGCCGGATGCCACGAAGTCGGCGTCGGCATCGATCCCCGGGACACCCAGGGCCTGCGCCAGCAGCTCGCACAGCGCGGTCTCCGCCGGGCTGCGGGCACCCGGCGCGGCCTCCTGAGCAGGGGGCTCGGGCAGCGCCGCACGATCGAGTTTCCCGCTGGGGGAGAGCGGCAGTGCGGGTACCGTGACGAACGCCGACGGCACCATGTACGGCGGCAGCTTCTCGGCCGCGTACCGCGCCGGCGTGCTCACGTCGGGCGAGGCCCCGGGGCCCGGAACCAGGTAGGCGACGAGCCGACGGGCGTCCGCCCGGCCGACCGCGACGACCGCGCAGTCCGCCACGCCCGCATGGCCGCGGAGCACGGCCTCGATCTCGCCGGGCTCGATCCGGTACCCGGAGATCTTCAGCTGCTCGTCCGCGCGTCCGAAATACTCGAGGTCACCGTCGGGGCGTTCGCGCACCAGGTCGCCGGTCCGGTACATCCGGGAGCCGTCGGCGGCGAACGGGTCCGGCACGAAGCGTTCGTCGGTCAGTTCCGCGCGCCCGAGGTAACCGCGCGCCAACTGCCGCCCCGCGACGTGCAGTTCACCCACGTCGCCGGTGGCGACGCGGCTGCCCTGCGCGTCGAGCACGTACAGGCGTGTGCCCGTGAACGCCCGCCCGATGGGGACGGCGCCGGGACCCATGGCGTCGCCGGGGCGCAGGACGTGTGCGCAGCAGCCGACGGTCGCCTCGGTGGGCCCGTACTCGTTGACGACCGTGACGCCGGGGTGCGCGGCGCGCCACTGCCCGAGCGCGGCGCCGGTCAGTGCCTCGCCACCGATCACGAGCTGCCCGGTGGGCAGGCAGGAGTCCGGGAGCAGGCTCAGCAGGGGCAGATGCGACGGGGTGATCTTGAGGAAGGTGGGGCGTGCCGCGTCGGCGGGCGGCGGCTGTTCGCCGGACGCGACCGCCTTGAGGTCCAGGACGTGGATCGCGCCGCCGCTCACGAGCGGGCCCCACAGGCTGGTCACCGCCATGTCGAACGACACCGAGGAGTGCAGCACCGCCCGTCCGGCCAGCCCGTCGTAGCGCGCGCGGGCCTGCGCCAGATAGGTGCCGAGCGCGCCCTGCTCGACCAGCACGCCCTTGGGCCGTCCGCTGGAGCCGGAGGTGTAGATCACGTAGGCCGGATCACCGTCCCTCACGGGAGCCGCGTGGAACGGACGGGCGGGCGCCGACGCCTCGTCCAGGGTGAGGGTGCGTCCGTCGTCCGAGGGGCGCTCGGCCAGCAGCAGCGCGGCGGCGCAGTCGTCGAGGATGTGCCGCTGCCGGTCCTGCGGGTCGTCCTCGGAGAGCGGTACATAGCCCGCCCCCGTCAGCGTGACCGCGAGGAGCGCGGCGACCAGTTCGGGGCCGGGCGCCAGGCGCACCGCCACCAGCGTGCCGGGGCCCGCCCCGCGTGCGGCCAGCGTCCGGGCGATGCGCCCGGCACGCCGTTCCAGCTCGCGGTACGTCCACACTCTGCCGCCGTGGACGACGGCTTCGGCGCCGGGGGTCCGGGCGGCCTGGTCGAGGAAGGCGTCGCGCAGGGCCAGGGTCATCGGCTCGCCTCCTGTTCGCGAAGGAGCGCGGCCAGCGCGTCGGCGACCTGCGGGGAGTTCAGCAGATCGGCGCGGGCGACGTCGAAGCCGTGCTCGGTGTCGGTGAAGCCGGTGCCCCGGTGCTCACGGGAGGTGAGCGAGGTGGCGGTGCGCCACTGCGGGGCGGGCGGCACGTCGAGCGCCGCCGTCAGATAGGCCAGGTAGGAGTCGAGGATGGCGGCCAGTTCGGCGCCGAGGGAGGCGTCCACCCCGAGCCGTTCGCAGAGCATGTCGCAGCCCTTCCGGTACAGGGCGGCGTACTGCTCGGCGACCGGGACCAGTGCGTCGGGCGCGTGCGCCTGCCGGATCGCGGTCATCTCGGCCAGCAGACCGGCGCGCTCCTCGTCCGTGAGGACGTCCATGCCGGCGACGAGGCCGCGGAAGTCACGGGTGAGCGTGGCGACGCCGGGTGCGCCCGGGTTGAAGAGCACGACCTGGGGCCGGTGGCCGTCCCGCTCGGCGAGGACGTCGGCGAGGGCCGAGGCGAAGACGCCGCCGGCGCAGTAGCCGACGACGGCCCGCGCCGGCTGCCCCGCCAGGACGGTGTCGAGCCCTTCCGTCCACCAGCGCAGATACTCGGCGCCGGTGGCGGCGGACCAGTCGCCGTCCGGGGTGGGCGCGACCGCGTGCCAGACCTCGACCGGATCGTGGAGCAGGTCGCACAGGTGGCGGAAGGTGGCCTCCTGGCGTCCCGTTCCGTAGAAGTCGACGGCGAGTACGACGGGTGCGTCCCCTGTGCGTATGCGCGACCAGTTCGCCGCGTTCTCGGACACGATCGGTTCACTCCTCGGCTTCGACGGGTGCGGTGCGGTCGGCGGATGCGGCGGCGGCCGGTCCGGTGTCGCCGGCTTCGAGGACCAGGGTCCGGCGGCGCACCACGGTCGTGACGGCGGTCGCGGCGGCCACGGCGAACGCGGCGGTGACGGTGAGGGCGGGGCCCTGGGAGTCGAGCAGCACACCGGCGGCGGCGCTGCCCGCGGCGAACCCTCCGTTGTTGGCCGTGGACACCCAGGTGTTGGCCTCGGTCGGAGCGGTCCTCGACGCCGTCACCAGGTCGTTGACCAGCAGGTAGGCGGTGGTGAACAGCGGAGCGAGACACAGTCCTACGAGGAAGGCGAACGCCCCGGCCGGCAGCGGGTTCCCGGTCAGGCACAGGGGCAGCACCGTCAGCGTGAACCCGGTGACGAGCACCGCGAACCGTCGCACCGGTGTGGAGCGCCAGCCGATCCGCCCGTAGGCGAGGCCGCCGACCGCGCTGCCCGCGGACAGCAGAGCCAGCAGGACACCGCCCGCGCCGGGCGAGCCCGCCCGGTCGGCGATGAACGGCAGCACGACCTGGAGCACGCCGACGACCAGGCCCACCCCGCCGAAGGACAGCACGATCGTGCGCATCCCGGGCAGGGCCATGGGCCGGCCGTGCGGCTGTGCCTCGTCGGGCCGGTCCGAGGCGGGGGCGGCGGCGGTCGCGGCGGACAGCACGAAGCAGACGGTTCCGGCCGCGATCAGCACCATGACCGTGATCATCGAGGCGAGGGGCGCGGCGACCGCGATCAGACCGCCCGCCAGCAGCGGCCCCACGGTGAACACCAGTTCCTCGGTGACCGAGTCGAGGGCGTAGGCGGTGTGCAGCAGGGGCTGGCGGCCGTGCAGGATCCTGGCCCACAGGACGCGCATGGTGGGCCCGAGCGGCGGCGCGAACACACCCGCGGCGGCGGCCGCGACGAGCAGCGCCGCGGTGGGTGCCCCGGCTTCGGCGAGCGTGATCAGCGCGGCGAGGCCCAGCAGATAGGGGACGGTGAGCCAGATCAGTCCGGTGCGTGAGCCCTTGCGGTCGATCAGGCGGGCGCGGGCGGGCGCGAACACGGTCAGGGTGGCCGACAGCGCGCCGGAGGTGAGTCCGGCGACGGCGAAGGACCCGGTCGCGTCGCGGACCGAGAGCAGCAGCGACAGCGGCAGCACGGCGAAGGACATGCGGGCCAGGCAGCTGCCGAGGAGCGGCGAGCGGGCCTCGCGCACGGCCAGCACCGCGAGGTAGGTGGGCCTGGCGTCGGCCTGTGTGCTCATGCCGCCACCTCGGCGAGGTCCACGGCGAGGCGGGCGAGGACGGCGGCGCGCTCGGTCTCCACGAAGTAGTGGCCGCCGGGCAGGACGACGATCTCGCAGTCCCGCGCGGTGCACGCGCGCCAGCCCAGGATGGTCCGCCAGTCGGTCCCGTCGTCGTCGGCGCCCACGTAGACCTTCAGCGGCAGGTCGAGCGCGCCCGGCTGCGGGCGGTGGTAGCGGTCACCGGCCGCGATGTCGGCGACCAGGGTGGGCAGCACCGCTTCCCTGAGTTCCTCGTCCAGCAGGGCCTCGTCCCAGGGCCGTTCGTCCCGGAGCGTGGCGGCCAGCTCGTCGTGCGTCGCGGGGCCGGAGCCGTCCGGCGGAACCTGCGGGGGACGGCAGCCGGCCGCGATGAGCAGGCTCGGGGCCCGGCCCCGGGCCGCGAGCCGCGCCGCCAGTTCGTACCCCAGCAGGGCGCCCATGCTGTGGCCGAGGACGACCGTGGGCACGTCACCGGCAGGCAGCGCCGCGCACAGCTGCTCGGCGGTCTCCTCCACGGTGGCCAGGGGCGGTTCGGCGAACCGGTCGCCACGGCCCGGCAGATGGGCGGTGAGCAGCTCCACTCCGGAGGGCAGCGCGGCGGGCCAGTCCTTGAAGACGGCGGCGGTGCCGCCCGCGTAGGGCAGCGCGCACAGCCGCACCCGGGGCGGGCCGTCGCAGCCGCCGCTGAACCAGGGGTTGATGCGGGTGAGCGGGAAGTCCATGCCGGCCGCCCCTCACACCAGCAGCGAGGTGGCCGACTGCCGGGCGGACCGGGAGCGGCGCAGATCGCGGGTGATGTTGACGCGCTTGAGCCAGCGATCGCGGCCGTCGTAGGCGGCGGCGAACGCCTTGCGGCCGTGCACGGCCTGGTAGTTGTCGACGAGCAGCAGCGAACCCGCGTCCAGAGTGACGTGCCGCAGTCCGTCCTCGATGAGCGCGGCGATGGCGTCGTACGCCCGCCGGGCGGCCGCGTCCCCGGGCGCCGGACTCATGTAGGCCGGGTCGATCCGGAGATAGGGTTCGTCGGGGGCACCGAACAGGACGGCGACGCGCTGCGGGGTGTCGTCCATCTCGGCGATCGCCGCGAACCGGTCGGAGGACTGTGCGGCCGCCGCGTTCTGCTCGGGCGTGTGCGAGGTGTCGGGGCGGATCAGATAGCGCGGTTCGAGGAGCGCGGCCCGGTCCTCGGCGGTGAGCCGGGACAGGTCGGGCCAGCCCAGCGTGGTCGCGGCGCCCTGGTGGTTGCGCAGGCACAGCAGGCCCACGTAGTCGCAGCGCAGGGGGTGGAAGGCGTCCTCGGTGTGCCACAGCAGTTCGGCCTTGCTGCTGGAGCCCATCTGCTCGGTCTCCTCGCCGGGGACGGGCAGGACGTCGTGGACGAGCCGGCCGTTCTGCTGGGTGGTCCAGCCGAACGCTTCGCCGAGCAGGGCCGCGTGCAGCAGGAGCAGCAGTTCTTCGTTCCGCGTGCGCTCGGGATCCGGGGCGGGGCGGGCCGCGGGGGTCGGTCCGATCCGGTCGTCGTCGATGCCGAAGCCGGTGACCACCAGGGCGCGCGGGCTGTCGTAGAGCCGCATCGCGGTCAGCTCGGTGCGGATGCGCAGCGGCAGTCGCTGTGCTGCGAGGCGGGTGCGGTGCAGCAGCTCGACGGTGGAGTCGACCGGTACCTCGGACAGGGTGCGCAACAGGTCGTCGGCCTCCGCGTTCTCCTCCTCGGTGAGTGCGACGGTACGCAGCTGAGGGTCAGTCATGGTTCTCCTCGTCGAGGGCTGCCGCCAGAGCGGCGACGGTCTGTTGGCTCAGCAACTGCCGGACGGTCAGCCGGACGCCGGCCTGGCGGCACCGGGCGACGGCCCTGACGGCGAGGAGGGAGTCCCCGCCCAAGGCGAAGAAGTTGTCGTGCACGCCGATGCCGGGCAGGCCGAGCACCTGCGCCCACGCGTCGGCCAGGGTCTGTTCGAGGCCGGTACGGGGCGCTGCGGCGGTGTTGTCGCTGCGCGCGGCGGTCGGGCCCGGGGTGACCAGCCCGCCGAGTGCGCCGCGGTCGAGCTTTCCGGTGCCGGTGCGGGGCAGCGCGTCCACCTCGATGATCCGCGCGGGCAGCAGGTGGGCGGGCAGTCGTTCGGCGAGCCAGGAACGCAGCCCCTCGGAGGCCGAGCCCCCCTCGGTCGTACGCCGATGCCGGGTCGGCGTGTTCGTCAGCCGGGCCGACGGCTGCGGCGCGGGGTGGGGAACGAGCAGCGGACGGCCGTCATGGGCGCCCTTCCTGACCAGCAGGACGTCCATCGCGCCGCGCGGATCGGCGCCGGCCCAGCTGACGCTCACCCGGTAGGGGGTGGAGTCGGCCAGCGCCCACAGGTGCTCGGGGTCGACGGCCGTCGCGCCCGCGGGCGTCCGGAGCAGTTCGTTGTCGCGGGTCAGGCGGGCGTTGGGGACGCCGCGCACGAGCAGGGCGTCCGGGCCCCCGCCGTCCAGGCGGGCGGACAGCGACGCGAGGTCGTGCACCTGGTCGCCCCAGGTGACCACCTCCGCCTCCGGGGCGGCCGGGCGGTCGCCCACGTGCAGCACCACGTCGTAGCGGTACAGGCTCATCTCGTTGCGGTGCCGTCCCCTTCGGGGCAGGACCTCGACGCCGGTGACGCGGGGCGAGCGGGCGGCGAGCGCGGTGAAGTACTCCGGAGAGATCAGCAACTCGCTGTCTCGGGAGGCGAGTTCGTCGGCGGCGCGGGCCAGGTCATGCGCGGGGCCACCGGGGCCGGCGTGGGCGAGGGCCTGGCGGGCGTAGAACTGCGGGGCGAGGGCGAGGTTGCGTACGTCTCCGACGAAGACGCGTCCCTGGTCGGCCGTGGCGTCGACGGCCCGGTCCAGGACGGCGTCGAGATAGGCGCGGTCGGGAAAGTACTGGACGACCGAGTTGATGACGACGAGGTCGGTGGACGCGGCGCCGACACCGGTGAAGTCGGTGGCCTCGCGGTGGTGCAGCCGCGCCCGGTGCGCGGGGCGCCGGCGCAGTCCGTCCCGGAGCCACTCCACGGCGGGGCGCGAGAAGTCGGTGCCGGTGTACTCGGTGACGTGCGGCAGCAGCCGCCACATGAGCAGCCCGGTGCCGCAGCCGATCTCCAGGACGCGTCCGGCCGGCCGGTCCAGGAGGCGGGCGACCGTGGTGTCGACCCACTCCCGCATGTGCTCCACGGGGATCGGCTCGCCGGTGAGGCTGTCGTTCCAGCCCTTGATGTTGAAGGTGAGTTCACCGTCGGCGGCGTCGGCGTGGGTCGTCTCGAAGACCGCGTTCCAGTCCTCGACCTGCGCCTCCTGGCCGCCGTCGGCCGGACCGCCGTGCGGGGCGCCGGCTCCGAGCGCGACGAGGGCGACCAGCCGGGCGGTGCCGTCGTCGGCGGCCACGGTGACGGCGGCTTCCTTGACGGTGGGGTGGTGGGTGAGGACGGCTTCGATCTCGCCGGGTTCGATGCGGAAGCCGCGGAGTTTGATCTGGTCGTCGG